>JAGQQP010000574.1 GCA_020426085.1 Planctomycetaceae bacterium
TCGTTCGGTCCTTTAATAGCGCGTGAATAAGCAGGTTGAGTGTCTGCCGTTTCTTGTTTGGATGGATCCACCCGATTTGAGTCAGGAGAAGACTCTCTCTGAGTATGACTCAAACAGATTGATGGTTGATCTTTGACAGAAAACATTCCGGTGTAAATCCGGTAACCAAGGGGCATTCGTCTCTCCAGGACGAACTGCCCGATTGATATCGAGAGTGCGACGTCTGTTCGCAATAACAGGATGCCTGGTTGGCATTGATTTTGTTAAACATTAGTTTGAATGGTGAAGTAAGATGACAAGTCGAACCGTTCGGCGTGGAACTGATTCCGAGAACACAGCACGAAGCTCCATTTTTCAGGTGGGGCGTCTTCCGGAAGCGCACGGGCTCTACGATCCGGAATTCGAGCATGACAGTTGTGGTGTCGGGTTTGTCGCCCATATTAAAGGCGAACGTTCGCACCAGATCGTGCTGGACGCCGACGAAATGCTGCGTCACATGACTCACCGCGGCGCTTGTGGCTGCGAAGAAAATACCGGCGATGGTGCAGGGATCCTGGTCTCGATGCCTCACGACTTCCTGTCGCGCGTGGTCAAAGAAGATCTGAATCTGACACTGCCTGAACAGGGCAATTACGGTCTGGGAAATGTCTTCCTGCCTACCGATGTCTCCCAGCGGGAACATTGCAAAAAGGCGGTCGAAGAAATTGCCCATCAGCAGGGACTGGTAGTACAGGGCTGGCGTCCACTGCCGGTTGCCCCGGATGTTGCCGACATCGGTCCTTCCGCTTTGCGGGCTCTGCCGCAAATGGAGCAGGTCATCATTTCGACTTCCAATGGTAAAGTCGCTGACCAGGACCATCTGGAACGTCAACTCTATATTATTCTGAAAGCCTCCAGCCGACTGCTGCGGGAAGGCAGCAATCTGCCTCAGGGGCTCATGTTCTACTTCTGCTCACTCTCAAGTAAGGTGCTCGTCTATAAAGGGATGTTGACCCCGGATCAGGTCATGCCCTTCTATCCCGACCTGCAGGCTGATGATTTTACAAGTCACCTGGCCATGGTTCACTCCCGCTTCTCCACGAACACGTTCCCCAGTTGGGATCGCGCCCAGCCATGTCGTTTCATGGCTCATAACGGTGAGATCAACACTCTGCGGGGGAACGCGAACTGGATGTATGCCCGGCAGGGAATGATGTCCAGCGACCTGTTCGGGGATGACTTGAAAAAGTTGTTCCCGATCATCGAGTCCCACTGTTCCGACTCCGGTAACTTTGACAACGCACTCGAACTGCTGCTGATGTCTGGCCGTCCGCTGCCGGAAGTCATGATGATGATGATACCCGAAGCCTGGCAGAACCATCATTCCATCTCTGTCGCCAAACGGGCCTTCTACGAATACCACTCCGCTCTGCAGGAACCCTGGGACGGACCCGCTTCCGTTTCCTTTACTGATGGTCAATGCATCGGAGCCGTTCTCGACCGCAACGGTCTGCGCCCCAGCCGTTATTATGTGACTCACGATGACCGTGTGATCATGGCCAGTGAAGTCGGCGTGCTGGAAGTCGATCCCAAAATCGTCAAGGAAAAAGGTCGTCTGCAGCCCGGGAAAATGTTTCTGGTTGACTTTGAAGAAGGTCGCCTGATCCCCGATGAGGAGATCAAGGAAAAATACGCGACCAAACGTCCTTATCAGGAATGGTTGCAGGATCAGCGGATTCTGTTGAGCGATCTTCCCCCGGAAGGTCAGCTGGAAGAAGTGCCGAAAAAAGAACTGCTCTCACGCATGCAGGCGTTCGGTTTCACTTTCGAAACTCTGAAATTCATGTTGATTCCGCTGATCAAAGCGAAAAAAGATCCGATCGGTTCCATGGGGAACGACGCCGCTCTGGCCTGCCTGAGCGATCAGTCACGCCTGCTCTACGATTACTTCCACCAGTTGTTTGCCCAGGTGACGAACCCCGCCATCGATTCGATCCGCGAAGAAGTCATCATGTCCCTCGAGTGCTACATCGGCCCCGAAGGCAACCTGCTGGATTCGACCGAAGAACAGTGTCATCGTCTGCTGATTCCCGAACCGATCATCAGCAACGAGGAAATGGCAGCCATCAAATCCATGGACTATCGTGGCTGGAAAAATAAAACCATCGATGTGACCTATCCCAAGGCCGAAGGGGAAGCCGGTTTCCGCGCTGCCCTGGACCGCATTCGGGAAGAAGCATCCCAGGCGATTGCCGATGGCTTTAGCCTGATCACACTTTCCGATCGTGCAGTGGGACGCGAGAGAATCGGCCTGCCGACCATGGTTTCCTGTGGTGCCATTCACCATCACCTGGTTCGCAACGAACAGCGTACCCAGATCGGGATTGTGCTGGAGACCGGTGAAGCCCGCGAAGTCCATCATCACTGTCTGCTGTTCGGTTACGGTGCCGACGCGATCAATCCTTACATGGCCTTTGAAGCACTCTGGCATTCACTGGATGCCGGCGAACTGGATGCGAAGAAGTGGGACCGCGATACCATCGTCGCTGCCTACCGCAAAGGGGTCAGCAAAGGCATGCTGAAGGTCATGGCCAAGATGGGGATCTCGACGCTGCAGAGTTACAAGGGCGCCCAGATCTTCGAAGCAGTTGGTCTGAACAAGGAAATTATCGACACCTGTTTTTCAGGCACCGCCAGCCGGATCAAAGGGATTGGCTTTGATGTCGTCGCCAAAGAATGTGAAATGCGTCATAACATCGGTTATCCGCAGCGGGAACAGCATCGTCTGCCCGTACTGCCGAACCCCGGTGTGTACCACTGGCGTGCGAATGGCGAAAAGCATTCCTGGTCACCCGAGAATATCGCGAACATCCAGGCTGCTGCTACCACTGGTGACAAAGATGCCTACAAGCGATTCGCGAAAGCCGTCAACGAACAGACGACCCGCGAGTGTCACCTGCGTGGTCTGCTGACCTTTAAAAAGCGGGATTCCATTCCGCTGGAAGAAGTCGAACCGGTCACAGAAATCGTCAAGCGGTTCTGCACGGGAGCGATGAGCTACGGCTCCATCTCTGCCGAATCGCACGAAGCACTGGCGATTGCCATGAACCGACTGGGCGGTAAAAGTAATACCGGTGAAGGAGGCGAAGATTCCGCCCGCTTCAAGCCCATGGAAAACGGCGATTCCAAGCGTTCGGCGATCAAGCAGATTGCCTCTGGTCGGTTTGGTGTGACCAGCTGGTATCTGACGAATGCCGACGAACTGCAGATCAAGATTTCTCAAGGTGCAAAGCCGGGAGA
>JAGQQP010000575.1 GCA_020426085.1 Planctomycetaceae bacterium
ATGATTATGCAGAAGATGTTTTTGGTTTCGAAGGAGCCGCAAATCAGATCCTGGGACATCTGGATCCTGAATTTCAAAGCCCGGACCGCGTCCGTCAGATTCTGGATCAGCTGGAACTGAATCTCGACGACTACGGCGTTTTCTCTACCACGCCACTGGCACAACAGTCATCCCACTGGTTTCTCAAAAGTGAAATCGACGGACTCAAAGTCAGTGCCACGATCCTGCCCACCATTTTTCTGATCGTCGCTGCCCTGGCGTTGAACCTGCTCATGTCCCGCATGGCAGAACAGCAGCGGACCGTTGTCGGAACCCTCAAAGCCCTCGGCTATTCCAACCAGGAAATCTTTCTGCACTTCATCCAGTTCGGGCTGCTGATCGGAATCGCGGGCGGCCTGCTGGGAATCCTGATCGGCTATTCGCTGGCCGGTGCCATGACGGCCCAGTATCGCAACTTCTTTGAATTCCCTTCGCTGATCAATCAGATGTATCCACGGGTCATCCTGCTGGGCATGCTGATCAGCATCTTCTTTGCCGTACTGGGAACTTTTCGCGGCGTCCGTTCGGTCGTGCGACTGTCACCAGCCGAAGCGATGCGCCCCAAACCGCCCCTCCGCGCCCGACGGATTTTCCTCGAAAAGATCCACGCCTTCTGGAACGCGATCGACTTTCGCTGGCAACTCGTGCTCCGCGACATCTTTCGTAATCGGACGCGAACCCTGGGAGGTCTGCTATCTGCAACCGTGGGTGCGATGCTGCTGCTGGTGACCTTTTCAATGTACGACTCTGCCTTTGCGCTGCTCAATTTTCAATATGACAAACTGCTGCTCAGCGACATCGACATCAGCTTTAAAGACGATCACGATTACGCGGCCCTGTTCGAATCAGAGCAGCTGGCCGGCGTCGATTATGCCGAGCCCCTGTTCCACATCGGCTGCACACTCAAAAACGGGATCCACGAAAAGAAGACCGGTATCACCGGCATCACGCGGACCGCACAACTGACGATCCCCCGGGATACAGCAGGCAACCGCGTTGAAGTTCCAGAGACAGGAATTCTGGTCACGCGCAAACTGGCAGACATTCTCCAGATTCAGGCGGGGGACTCTCTTGAAATGATTCCCGTCACCGGCGATCGCATCGCCAGGCAGGTGCCCGTCATGAAAATCATCGACAGCTACCTGGGGCTTTCCGTTTATGCCGACTTCGAATACCTGAATCGACTGATGGGAGAATCGCAGACGCTGACCAGCGTGCAACTGAAAACCAACCCCCGCCCATCCGTCACCCGGCAGATTTATCGGCAGGTCAAACAGATTCCCGCCATCCAGTCGGTCACTTCCATTCGCGATCAGAAAGACAAGCTGCAGGAAGTGCTCGTGGACCAGATGATCGTGATGATCGTCGTCGTCATCGTCTTTTCGTGCCTGATCTTCTTCGGCAGCATTCTGAATGCCTCGCTCATTTCACTTTCTGAACGACAGCAGGAAATCGCCACGCTGCGCGTGCTCGGCTATACTCCCGCGGAGGTCGGTTCCATTTTTCTGCGGGAAAGTTTCAGTGTGAACCTGCCCGGTATTCTGCTTGGTCTGCCCGCCGGTTACTGGGCCTCCAAAGGCATTAATATCGCGTATGATACCGAACTGTTTCGAATGCCTTTCACCATCGACGCCATGAGCTGGGTTTACACGGTTCTATTGGGAATTATTTTTACGCTGATCTCACACTGGCCGGTGCAGAAAGCGATCCGTAATATGGACTGGCTCACCGCGCTCAATGTAAAGGAATAATCATGTCCCGCAAATCTATCATCATCACAGTGGTTCTGCTCATCGGACTGGGAGCCTTCTATCTCCTCTCCGATGCACCGCTCCCGGTGGATGTGACGGTTGCAGAAAAGGGGGAAGTCAAAGCTTTCATCGAAGAACGGGCCAAGACGAGCCTGCCCCGCATCTACCGCATCGCGATGCCTTTAAACGGCCGCGTTTTACCTATCACTGTCGAAGAGGATGAAAAGGTTACCGAAGGCCAGATCGTGGCCTCCATGGATACGTCCGACCTGGATGCGGAAGTGGCCAAAGCCCGGTATCGCGTGGAGCAGTTCGCGCGGAAAATCATCGAGCAGTCCGATACACGGCTGGAAGACAACTCGCTGGTCCAGTTCGATGAATTCCTGAAATCGATGGACCTGACTGTCGAAGCCGCCAGCAAACAGCAGGATGCCAGCAAAGCCAAATGGCAGTACGCCCGCGATGAATTCGATCGTAAATATCAGCTTTTCAAGAAGAGCGCCCTGTCAGAGAGCGAACTCAACGAAGCCGACCTGTTTAAAAAGCAGAGTGAAATCGACTACCAGAAAGACATCTTAACCTGGCGTTCTCTGCAGGCGATTCAAAGTGCCATGCAGATTGGCAAGATCTCGATTCTGAAATACAAAGAGAAAAAAGAACTCTCCACGGCGGTTCTACAGGAGGAGCAGAAGGAAGCGCAGTCCCAGCTCGACCAACTGCTGCGCGATCAGAAACGGGCGACGATGCGGAGCCCGGTGGATGGGACGATCCTGACCAGGAACTATTCCAACGAACGGACACTGGCCGCCGGTGATGTGCTCCTGGAAATCGGACGCCTGCAGGATCTGGAAGTTGAGGCGGACGTCCTCTCGCAATATGTCGGCAATATCCAGATTGGATCGCTGGTCGATATCGAAGGCCCCGCGATTGGTACGCAGCCCGTGCGCGGCAAAGTCAAACGGATTTACCCTAAAGGCTTCACCAAAATTTCGTCTCTGGGTGTCGAACAGCAGCGCGTGAAAGTGATTATCAGCTTTGACCAGAATTTATGGAAGCAGTTAAAAGCACAGCAGCGAAGCCTGGGCACCGATTATCGGGTTCGGGTCAAGATCTATACCGAGATCAAACAGGATGTCGTCAAAGTCTCACGGTCGGCACTCTTTCGCAATGCCTCCGGAAAGTGGCAGGCCTATGTAGTGCGCAACAATAAAGCTTTACTGACGGATGTGGAAACCGGCGTGATGAACGATTTCGACGCTGAAATTGTAAAAGGCATCCAGGCGGGAGACCGCTTGATTATCGCCCCCAGCATGAACCTGCAGCCGGGACAGTCCGTCGAGCCGCAGGTCATCAGGGAACTATAAGAGAAAGTGATTGGAAGCCGTTTAAAAACCGGTGCCGGTGGCGCTACTGATGGGAATCTGTCGCGGTTTTTCCGTCGATGACTTTTCCAGCACGACACTCAGAATCCCATTCTGAACCGAAGCG
>JAGQQP010000576.1 GCA_020426085.1 Planctomycetaceae bacterium
TGAAAGATCTGGGATTTGACGGCACAGAAATTCATTATCGTTCCAAAGTGGATCCTAAAGAAGTACGACGGGCCATCGATGCAACGGGAGTGCAGGTTCACGGGTTTCTGAACAGCAGCCGCGATGAGCTGAAAGATTCGATCGATCAGGCAAAATATTATGGCGGCACAAGTGTGCTGGTTGTCGCAGGCCGCGTTGACGACAAGAATCCCTATGATGTGGTGTATCAACAGCAGCAGGCGAAGCTGCGAAAGCATCTTCCTTATGCAGAGCAGCAGGGAATCAGACTGCTGGTCGAAAATGTCTGGAACAATTTTCTCTTGAGCCCACTCGAGATGGCCCGTTTCATTGATGAACTGGAGAGCCCGGCGGCAGGCGTCTATTTTGATGTCGGAAATGTCGTACGCTTCGGCTGGCCCGATCAGTGGATTCGCATTCTTGGTCCCCGCATCGGGAAACTGGATATCAAAGAATACAGTCGCAAGAAGCAGGTCGACGAAGGTCTCTGGAAAGGGTTTCAGGTTGAGATTACGGAAGGGGACTGTAACTGGCCTGAAGTACGTAAAGCCTTAAGTGACATTGGGTACACACAAGGCTGGGCGACTGCGGAAGTCAAAGGAGGAGATCGCCAAAGATTGCAGGATATTTCGGAACGCATGGATCGTGCTCTTGATCTTGCCTGATTGAGAGCTGATAATAAATAAAGATCGTTAAGAAGCCTTGCTGGCGCGCGATCGTCCTCTAAATAATCCTGCCTGTAGTTAGCTCTTCAACAATATTGATCGTAGTAAATACAGAATACGAATCCCGTCTACCATCTGAATGAAAGGTCTTTTCCATGTCCGAAAATGCATCTGAACAACAGTCGAATCAGAGCCGCCGTAAATTTATGAAACAGTCTCTGAGCACGCTGGCAGCAACCGGACTGGTTGTAAATCCTGCGTTAACTTCTGGTGCTTTCGCTGCCAGTACAGAGTTGATCAAAGTCGGACTGGTAGGTTGTGGCGGTCGTGGAACCGGGGCTGCTGCTCAGACATTGCGGGCAGATTCCAATGTCGAACTCGTCGCGCTGGCAGACGCTTTTGGTGATCAACTCGAACAGAGTTATCAGAACCTGAAAAAGACCGAAGTTCAGGATCGTGTCAAAGTTGATGCAGAGCATAAATTCGTTGGTTTTGATGCGTTTCAGAAACTGATTGATTCCGGCGTGGATCTGGTGATTCTGGCGACACCCCCTCATTTCCGTCCACAGCATCTGCAGGCCTGTATCGATGCGGGCAAGCATGTGTTCTGTGAAAAACCGGTTGCCGTCGATGCGCCAGGGATTCGCTCGGTACTGAAAACAACGGCTGAAGCCAAAAAGAAAAACCTCACAATCGTTTCCGGTCTCTGCTGGCGATATGAAACGGGGATGCAGGAGATGGTCGATAAAATCCATTCTGGCGGAATTGGTGATATCGTTGCCATGCACAGTACCCGCTACCTGGGTGGGGTTGCCAAGATGGTGAAACGCAAACCGGAATGGTCAGACATGGAGTACCAGATGCGTAACTGGTATTACTACACCTGGCTCTCCGGTGACTTCAATACCGAACAGTTCGTGCATGAGCTGGATAAACAATCCTGGGTTATGGGCGAGTATCCCGTCAGATGCTACAGCACAGGCGGACGTCAGACACGAATCGGTGAAGACTACGGTCAGATCTTTGACCACTTCAGCACGGTCTACGAATATGCTAACGGCGCGAAGTTTGTTGCTTCCACGCGTCATCAGCTGGGCTGCAGTTCCCTGTTTGTTGATACGGTATCAGGTACCGAAGGGACAGCCACGCTGATGAAATATCAGATCGAAGGTAAGAATCCCTGGAAAGGTGCCCGCCGTCGTACCAACATGCATCAGCTGGAACATAACGCGATGTATAAGGCCCTCAGAAACGGCGAAGTCATCAACAATGGTGAGTACATGGCGAACAGCTCCATGATGGGTATTATCGCCCGCATGTCTGCCTACACGGGCAAGACGTTGACCTGGGAAGAGGCTATGAATTCTAAGGAAGACCTGTCTCCCGAGAAATACGATATGACGATGTCACTGCCGGAACCGAAGGTGGCGACACCTGGTGTGACTCCCTTCGTCTAAACTGAGTCGAAAAATCGAATCTGATTCAACAACCGGAGTGTGACTTGCACTTCGGTTGTTTTTCTATTGTGATATCAAAAGGATGATCTGACAGTTACACACATTGAAATGGAAACCGGAGGAAGTGATGAAGTCGCTCGCGAATTCGCTTTTGCTGCTGGGAGTTCTGGCTGTTACCTGCCTGTGTTTCGCGGATACAGTCTGCCGGGGGAATGAAAAGTCAACCGGTCAGGAACAGGGGAAACCGCGTCTCACGCTCTCGCGTGAGAAAAACATGCTGACGATTCACGGCGATCATATTCCGGGGGGAAAGATTCCCATCAATTATCTGGAAGCCTATTGTCGTGCGAATTCAACGGATGCCGACTGGGGAAAGCATACGGTCGTCAAACATGAAACACAGACCATTTCCCTGAACGAAGACCGGACCGTTCTGAAGCTGAAATGCACGGTCGCCGATGGCGTGACGGTGCAGCATACCATTACTGCGAAGGGGGATGAGGTCGACTTTCAACTGGTGGCTCACAATCCGACCGATCGACGGTCTGAAGTCCACTGGGCACAACCCTGTATTCGCGTAGGAGAATTTGCCGGTCTGGGCGCTTCCACGACCGATGATAAATATGCCTACATCAAAAAATCATTCGTGTTTCTGGATGGCAAACCGGCCTTCATGCCGACCCGCAACTGGGCGACGAAGGCACGTTATATACCCGGACAGGTCTGGTGTCCCCAGAATGTGCCTCGCACCGATGTGAATCCCCGCCCGTTAAGCAGTGAAGTTCCCAGTAACGGCCTGATTGGCTGTTATAGCGGCGATAATCAGTGGATTTTTGCCACTGCCTTTGAACCCTATCAGGAACTGTTTCAAGGGGTCATTCGCTGCCTGCATGCCGATTTTCGCTTAGGCGGACTGCAACCGGGAGAGACAAAAACCATTCGCGGGAAGATCTATATTGTTCCTGCCGACATGGATGCCCTGGTGAAACGCTATCAACGCGATTTTCCGGAACACGTAAAACAGGATTAACTTCAAGCAGTGTTGCTTAACGGTTCACTGTCGTGATTTCAGTCACTTGCGTTTCCAGTTTTTCGGCATCTGTACCGGTGATCGTGACTTGGAATTCACCGTCACC
>JAGQQP010000577.1 GCA_020426085.1 Planctomycetaceae bacterium
CCCGCTCGTTGTAGAGTTCGACAAAGTCGAAGTGTTTACCGACGGTTTTTAAAGCTTCAGAAAATTTGGCGTCGAACAGTTCAATCAACGCTTCGCGACTGGATGCTCGCTTACAACCCAATGACTGGGCGACATTGCGAATGTCTGCAGCGGTATTATTGACGCGGACAAAGAAGGCGACTTCGATATCAGCGCGGATATTATCACGACAAATCAGCCCTACTTCGCCTTTACGTGCGATTTCGATCCGCTTGACAGACAGGTCCATCTGATCGGCACGATGCAATACCGGAATCACAATGATCCCTTCACCATTGGCAACACGCAATCCACCGATCCCTGTGAGCACCAACGCTTCTTCCGGCCCCACTTTCCGATAAAAACGGGAGATCGCAACAGCCAGCCCGAACAGGATGATGCCTCCAAAAATAATCACTGACGTGATTGATGATCCAAATAAATCGAGTCCCAGCAGGTAGGAACTGGAAATGTGAAATGCCGGCATGGACATGGTATTAAGACTCCTGGTTAATTTTTACGACGTAAAAAACCTGTGTTTCCGAGTTATAGTCTGTAATTCGAACCAGATCTCCCTTCTGGATCGTTTCGTCTTCAGATCGAATATGCAGTTTCAGAGGAGCACCTTCGACTTTCATTTCCCCTTGACCAAACCGAGCGTTGACTGTGCTGCTGGTAACCTGGCAGGATTTTCCCAGTAAGGTCTCAATTTCATTAGGTGGGTTAAACTGAAAATGTCCTCTAAAGGGTTGCGTAATCAGTTTAGTGACCACCAGGCTGATTCCCATATTCCTTAAAGCCAATGGCAGATAATCCATCAATGAATCGATTTTTACTTCGGAATCAAAATTGACGGAAAGCATCCACATACTGAGTGAAAAAATACTCATCCAAAGCATCAGTGGAACTTCCCCCAGATTTAAAAAGCGAAGTCCAATGAACCCAAAATCGAGAATCGACGGACCATCTGTGCTAATATCAAAATCGAGATCAAAGTCCAGCAGGTCCAGATCCATCAGCCCCAGAATAATACATAGCCAATACAGCAGGCAGATCCCTAACAGAACCGTTGCCGGCAGGGTAGGCCATTCCAGACTGACTTTGAGTATTTCAGACACTGATTACTCCCGGACTCCGGGGGGATGAAAAAATGAGAGGTTACAAGCGACTCCCGCTGATTTAAAAACAATGCAACGTGTACGGTTCATCAAGTATGAACCTTGAAAAGCAACTTGCAGCTAGAAGAACGTGAAATTTACTGATCGGATCACGAAAACCTGCGAAACCGGCAGTTTTTTTCCCGATATCGTAATCGTTAGCAAAAAGGGAGTCGTGCAGAGGGCATCCAATTTGAGGCACTGGAACGAGCAAAAGCGGAAATTTATCCCAATGAGGTAAGATTCTCTCAAGATTCTGAAAAGAACAGACAGGACACTCTGGGAAAGTGGACGTAAAAAAAGCCACCTGTTGTAACGATTGTGTTCAACAGATGGCTTGAATTGAATATAAGGTTTGAGGCGTTCGTTATGCCTGAGCCTGTTCCTGCTGCAGCTCAATCGGCGGGGCTGCCATGACATGGTAACCGGAATCCACGTGATGATTTTCGCCGGAAACACCGCTTGAAAGATCACTCAGCAGATACATGCCGGCTTTGCCAACGTCATCTGGTGTGATGTTTTTGCGGAGAGGCGACATCGTCTGATACAGTTTCATCATCAGGTCGAATTCACCGACTGCAGACGAACTGAGTGTCTTCAACGGGCCGGCACTCAGGCTGTTGACGCGAATCCCCTGTGGTCCCAGTTCGTTTGCCAGGTACATCACCGAGTTTTCCAGAGCCGACTTGCAGATTCCCATTACATTGTAACCGGGGATCACTTTTTCTCCGCCGAGATAGCTCAGAGTCAGAATGCTGCCGCCTGGCTTCAGGATGTCTTTAGCACGATTGGCGACCGCCAGCAGACTGTAAACGCTGATTTCCATAGAGAGCTTGAAGCCATCACGGCTCACGTTGTAAACGGGGCCTTTCAAGTCATCCATCGGAGCGTATGCGATCGAGTGCAATACAAAATCAATCTCACCATACTCTGCTTTCACGGTTTCGAAAACCTGATCCAGGTCTTCGTCCTTCGTTACATCGCAGGGAATCATGATTTTGGCGCCCTTAGGCTCGACCAGTTTCCGCAGGCGACGTTCCATGCGGGGACGCTCAGGATCTTTATCGGGAAGGTGTGTGAAAGCAATTTCAGCGCCTTCGTCATAAAGTTTTTCGGTAATGGCCCATGCAATGGAATGGTCATTCGCGATGCCCAGAACCAGACCTTTTTTGCCTTCAAAAAGACCCATGTGTACTACTCCGTAAATATGATGAAATCCAGGAAGATTGAAGTTACCGGAACCTTCAATCCAGGGTGCATCCCATTACTATCGCACCCCTCGTTCTTCTATACTCGCTCCAGATGCGTATAAACTATTCGAATTGAGAGAAATAGAAAAGCCAAAGGCGGCTTGTTGTTCGTGAAAACAGCAAACCGCCTTAATTCTGGTATAGAATGGTATAATTCAGGGCTTACTCAAGAGCCCCGACCATGGTGGAAGATTCCTGATCTGACTGCACCCCCTCTTCACCACCGTTTTCCTCATCTTCCTTATTCGGGAAAATGGCGTCAACGAAACCTCGCAGATGGGCACTGCGTGTCTGATGCTGCAGTTTTCGCAGGGCTTTGGATTCGATCTGGCGAATTCGCTCGCGGGTCACTTTGAAGATACGGCCGGTTTCTTCCAGTGTATAACTGTAGCCGTCACCCAGGCCGTATCGCAGACGGATAATTTCACGCTCGCGGTACGTCAGGCTTTTGAGAACATGCTCAATTTTGTCTTTCAGCATTTCACGCATCGCGGCGTCTGCGGGAGAGGATTCATGACCATCTTCCAGGAAATCACCAAAGCTGCTGTCTTCACTTTCCCCAACCGGAGTATCCAGGCTGATGGGATGTTTCCAGGTCTTCATGATCCGTTCGGTCTCTTCCACACCCAGACCGACAGAATCTGCCAGTTCTTCCATGGTGGGCTCACGACCGGTTTCCTGACGAATCTGTTCGCTGCGTGCTTTCAGAGTAGAAATACTCTGGAACATATGCACGGGAATACGAATCGTGCGGGCATGGTCGGCAACAGCGCGAGTGATGGCCTGACGAATCCACCAGGTAGCATAAGTAGAGAACTTATAACCACGGCGATATTCATATTTTTCCA
>JAGQQP010000578.1 GCA_020426085.1 Planctomycetaceae bacterium
TCCAGGGGCTCTGCGCTAAAACATAAAATAATAAAACCCAACTACTGATCTGATTCTACAGGTCGGTCATTGAAATTTAATCAGTAGAAGATGAAGACAACTTTCTCTTAAACGGTTTTCCGTTAGAGATGTTGAGTATAAATCTTGTATCTGGTGTGAGGCGATTTCGTGTTATGAATCGTTGTCACTGAATCTGCGTTTTTATTTATTTTGTTGTAGTTGTAAAGGAGTTTATTCATGAAACGCAAGGCATTTACGTTAATTGAGTTACTGGTAGTGATTGCCATCATTGCCATTCTGATTGCATTGCTTCTTCCGGCAGTGCAGCAGGCGAGGGAAGCGGCGAGACGAAGTACCTGTAAGAATAACCTGAAGCAGATCGGGTTGGCGCTGGCAAATTACATTGACAGGACGATGGGGGTATTTCCAAGGGCGACTATCTCCCCTAATGGTAGAGGATGCTGCTGTGGAAGCTACGGTTCCACGGCTTACAACTCAACAGGCATCCCACACAGTTTTCATACTGTGCACACGATGTTGCTGCCGTACATTGATCAGGCAACCGTTTATAACAAGATCAATATGAGCCTGCGGTATGATGATACTTCCAATGGGCCTGCCGTGAAAACGCAAATCCCTGTCTACATCTGTCCCAGCGATAACCGGACTTCCGATTCCAACGTTGTGACAAACGGGGCCGGTGATACGATCACAATGGCGACTCACAGTTATCCTGGAACCGGTTCAAACCATCCTTACGGACTGTGTGGTTTACATGGTACGACCGGTTCCGGAACGGGAGTCTTTGCTGAACGGGCAGGTCAGTTGAATGAAGCGGGAACAGCATTAACCCACCCTGTGATGAAATTACGTCTGATTACAGACGGAACTTCCAACACGATTGCATTCTCTGAATTTGCGCAGAACAAAACCAAGATCGATTGTAACATCGGGGGAACCAGCCAGGCGAAATATGGCTGGGCACGCCCAGCCGTCGGTGGAACCTCTTTTACGATTCGTGAAGTCTCTACACCAAATGGCTGTAATGGTACCAGTACCGGCGGATCCAATATTGGGATCGCTCGCAGCTGGCATGCCGGTGGTGTGCATGTATTGATGGTAGATGGATCAGTACATTTTGTTGGGGACAGTATTGATGGATTTACCTGGAGATATCTCGGTGCGATCAGCGATAATCAGGTTGTCAGCATCAATAAGTAATTTATCTTCCCGATGGTTCATGGCATTGCTGTTGCTGCAATGTCATGAACCGCAATTAGCACTTCAAGTCTGCCAAAGTACAGCTTGAAGAAGCACCTGGTGCACTCGTTTGTAATGAGAGCGTCATTGGTATTAATCAGCAATATTCAAGTTCGTTGATACTAAACTGCTTCTAAAATTAGAAGAACGAAAAGGGGCTGGAATTGGAGATCTGATTCCAGCCCCTGTTTGTGATGGAAGCGGGCACTGTATATGTGTATGTATGTGCTTGTTCTCAAGTTTTTGTGCCAGATCGTATTGACGTCCACTCCCAACACTGGTTGAATATTAAGAGAAGATTTTGTTACCAGTCTTAATAATTCATGCGATACCTGATTTAAAATCGGGTGTTATATTTTAAAGTGACCTTTTCTAATTAATCAAAAACTGGTTAGAGACCGAATTAATCGATTCTAAACTTAGTAGCCAATCTGGCTGGTTAATAGTTTGATGTGCCATTTCCAGTCAGTGTGGCTATTTCTTCCTGGAGTGAGAAACCTCTTCAGGATCATGTCTATTGTTCATTTCCATTACTGTAGCACAGGAGGATAAGTAACGACTCGAGAGTTAGACCCTTTACAGGCAATAAGTTAAATTGTGTCTTCGCTGACTGACTGATCTCAAAGCCAGATATAGCCTCTATCACATAATAGTTCACCCTCTTCCGCGATATTTCTCCAAAGTCAGTTTCATCGCCGCTCGATGTCCTCTGTGACAGAATTATCTGCCAAGGTGTCAAACATTGTTTCGTCATCAATTTCTAATTTAAGCTTATTATTTTTATAGAAGGAGAGACCCTTGATGAAACGTAAGGCATTTACATTAATTGAACTTCTGGTGGTAATCGCAATTATCGCCATTCTGATTGCGTTGCTGTTGCCAGCCGTGCAACAGGCGCGTGAAGCAGCCCGTCGCAGTACCTGCAAAAATAATCTGAAGCAGATCGGCCTCGCGCTGGCTAACTATCTCGATAGAACTTCGGGGGTCTTTCCCCGTGCGACCATTTCCGCAAACGGACAAGGGTGTTGCTGTCAGAATTACAGCGCGACTGCCCTGAATACGACGGGAGTGCCACACAGTTTTCATACGATGCATACGATGTTACTGCCTTATATTGATCAGGCAACCGTTTATAACCAGATCAATATGAGCCTGCGTTATGATGATACTGTCAATGGGCCTGCTGTCAAAACTCAGATTCCCGTTTATATCTGTCCCAGTGATAACCGGACTTCAGACACAAACGTGGTTACAAACGGAGCCGGTGATACAATCACGATGGCAACCCACAACTATCCAGGGGCAGGCTCGACTCACCCTTATGGATTGTGTGGTCTGCATGGGACGTCGGGCGTCTTTGCTGAACGAAATGGCCAATTGAATGAAGCCGGGACAGCACTCACTCATCCCGCCATGAAACTGCGACTGATTACCGATGGAACGTCTAATACAATCTGCGTGTCCGAGTTCGCTCAGAACCGTACCAAAACAGCCGGTTGTGGATTTACAAGTGGAACCAGTCAGGCAAAATATGGCTGGGCCCGTCCAGCCGTGGGGGGAACTGCTTACACAATCCGATCCGGATCGACTCCGAATGGTTGTAACGGTACCAGCACCAATGGTTCTAACTCCGGGATTGCCCGCAGCTGGCATGTCGGGGGTGTCCATGTTCTGATGGTGGATGGATCAGTGCACTTTGTTGGTGACAGTATCGATGGCCCTACCTGGCAATATCTGCATTCATTTAGTGATGGTCAGGTTGTCAGTATTAATCAATAATGGTTGAAAAGATCTTGATCTGGCCTGGGTCAGTTTGAGATAGTAGAGATACCAGTTGAGCCGCTCAATAGGTCTGAAGATGGAAATCCATCTTCAGACCTTTCAACTTTTACCTTTCTTGCCACGATCAGTGGAGGAAAGGGATTGCCGGAAGAGATTTGTTCTTATAAGTAATGTGAACTCATACTTTCCTGTAAATGAAGATGAGAAATTGAAAGGAGGAATACCACAT
>JAGQQP010000579.1 GCA_020426085.1 Planctomycetaceae bacterium
GCACATGGCGTAGTTTTCATCGCCGCCCGCCATCGCGTATCGCTGCATGATGCGTTCGAGGATGAAGTCCTGCACCATCTGGACTTTCCAGAAATCAGGCTTTGAGAACAGCTGTAATACCAGTTCCCGGTCGGAAGTCGCTTTGCTTTCGAGGGCCCACCACAACAGCAGTGGAATATGCAGGTCCTGCAGATCCTCTTCCCGTTGCAGGAGTTCGGCGGTAATCGCGAGGCCGGCTTCCGCGGGAAGACGTTTGGCCGTTGATGCCAGCTGTGAACGCACCTCGGCGTACGGTTCTGTTTTCGCCAGACCGACGAGTGAGGCCGTCAGCTTTTTCGAAGTCGTGTGCGAATCGCCGAGCAGACGGATCGTCCAGCGACGCATGTGCTCATCGCGGTGTCCCAGCAGTTCCAGCGCCAGCTCCTTATTGAAGGCACCGAGCTGGTTCAGCGCCCAGAGTGCTTCCAGGCAGCGATCATCGTTTTCGTCTTTGGCAATCGCCAGCAATGCGGGAACCATCGACGTGTCTCCACGCTCGCCAATCACCTGTACGGCTTTCTGGCGGAACCACTTGTTTTTATGGCCCAGCGTTTCGATCAGTTCCGCATTGGTCTGTTTAGAAAGATCGAACGGTTTGAGAGGCTTGTAATCGGTCGGTTTGAGTCGATAGATACGACCGCTGGTTTTGTGCCAGTTGTCGCGGGGGTCCACGTGCGTCAGGCGACTGTCGTACCAGTCGGCGAGGTACACGCTGCCATCGGGTCCCACCTTGATATCGACGGGACGGAACCAGCGGTCCTGCGTCATCACGATGGGGGGCATGTCTTCTGTACGATATGTAGATGTGTCCGGAATAAGATTACTGGCCATCACGCGGTTATGCAGTGAATTCGCTGCGAAGACGGCGCCATTGTATTTGGGAGGGAACGTGCCCCCTTCATAAATGGAGAAAGTCTGGCTGAAGCGTTCCTGGTAACCTTTGTGTCGCATGTGTTCGTAATAACCAAAGGCGAACGGGTTGGTCAGCGGACCATGTTTGCCCCAGTTCTTATGGGCATAGCCCCCTTGTGCATAATGCATGCCGCGGGTGCCGCCGTTATTCGTACCCGAGAAGACGCGGCCTTTGGAATCGATCTCCACACTGAAGGTGTTTCCGCCCCCTTCCGCGAAGATCTCGAAGATTTTGGTTTCGGGATGATAACGCCAGATCATCTGGCCTTTGAAGTGCACATTTTTCGTGACGGCTGAACTCACGGTTCCCGTCGTCGTGCTGCCGTTGGCACCATACAGCCAGCCATCGGGACCCCACTTGATGCTGTTGGCAACGGAGTGAGTATCTTCCAGACCAAAGCCGGAGAGATGAACTTCAGGATCGCCGTCGGGAATATCATCGCCGTTGGCATCGGGATAGAACAGCAGGTAAGGGGGATTCAAAACCCAGATGCCCCCTTTGCCGACGGTGACGGCGGAGACAATGTTCAGACCGGTGATGACGTCTTTGATTTTGTCAAACTTGCCATCACCGTTGGTGTCTTCGAGGACCGAAATCTTGTCGGCCCCTTTGAAGTGATTCGGCGGTGCAGGGGGGACCTTATCGAACACGGCCCGCAGGTACTGGTCGTACTTCACGACTTTCAGACCGGCTGGAAATGGGTACTGCAGGTACTGCACGACCCACATCCGGCCGCGATGGTCGAAGCTGAGATAGAGGGGCTGCATCACTTCAGGTTCCGCAGCGATGCTCTCCATCTGGAAGTCTTTGTGAACCTGGAACAGTTTGACCGCTTCTGCGGGGGGAGTCGGGTCCGATTCGTCGCCGACTTCACCTTTCCCTTTGAAGGCTTTCATGACTTTGTCAACCTGCTCGTTAGCAGCGACATTTTTCTTGAAGCGATCGCGGGTGATCTTGCCGGCGACATCAACCTGCGGTGGTTCTTTTTTGAGACACCAGTAGATGGCATTGACCAGGGTGTGTGTAAACGTATTGATTTTGAAGTCACTGGCATGTCCGAGTGACGTGTAGAATACCAGCGATTTTTTATAGCGATTGGTCCAGGCGACTGGCATGTGGACCGGTTGTCCTTCTACGTTGGACAGGCCGATTAATAATGTCTTCGTGGAGCTTTTGAGGTTGGTGCTCTTATACATCGACCCTTCGCTGCGGAAATATTTATTGCGAACGGTCGCCATGATCGGGTCCTGCTCGGCGCGCAGCTGGGTGGTTACATCGGTCGGCGTTTTATTATTGAAGTCGCCCGCGTATTCGCCCCCCAGAACTTCCGCGTCGAAGTTCTTCCACTCGACATATCCTTCCGCCGGTTCCCCTTTGCTGAGGGAGAAGCCGTGGCTCGAAGTACGAATCGCGACCAGAGGCTTGCCGGCATCGAGGTAATCTTTCAGCATTTTCATCTGGGCAGCTGGCAACGTTTTGCGACGCACACTCAGGAAGAGCAGGTCTGCGTCTTTGAGCGATTTCAGGCCGGGAAACGAATTCGGGTCGTCTTTGTCGGCGAAGACAAACTCGGTCCGAAATCCGAGAGGCTGCAGATGTTCTTTGGCAAAAGCAGGCAGGCTTTCGGCTGTCTTGTATCCTTCTTCTCCAATCACGAACAGGATCAGAGGATGGTCAGCGGGAGTCGCCGCCTTACTGGTTTGGGATTTTTCTTCAGCAGAGAGCGGGAAAACAGCCAGACTGCAGAATCCGAGAACGACAGACAGGGAGAGCACGTGCTTCAAAATCACTCTATTGAGCATGGGGACCACTTCTTGGTGAAGTAAAACTAAAGGAAATTAAAAAATGGTGGTTCTTCATAATAACAGCCCATTGAATGCTATGTCACCCGTCAAAACGGATTTTTTGCGAAGAAGTGTTCACATTGCCGCATCCGACAGAGACATTTTGGAATGGGACTTAAGTCTCTGCGATAAATGAAGATAGAATAGGGAATCCTGTTTCGTCTGCACCCGATATCTGGTAGTTTGAAAGGAACAGATTCCCGGTGTTTCCTCCTGAGCTGGATTTGTCTGCATGTCGCGCCTTTATCAGCTGGTTTTTATTTTTTCACTGCTCTACGGCTGCTGGCTGGCGATGATGGGAGTACACGAACTGGGGCACTTATTGGGAGGTCTTTTCACAGGGGGCTCGATTTCACGGGTGGTCCTGCATCCGCTTTCGATTTCGCGTACGGACCTCTCGTCAATCCTGCGCCTGCGCTGGTGGTCTGGGCGGGGCCTGTTCTGGGAGTGCTGCTCCCTCTGTTG
>JAGQQP010000057.1 GCA_020426085.1 Planctomycetaceae bacterium
CAATGTCATGGACAGGAACATCAGGCAGAAAAGAAAACGGCTTCGCTGCATGGGAGTCTCCCAATGGAATATTGTTTCGAAATCTGATCCCCCGCGAACTGGAAGACCAACTGGAGTGTCTAATAGTCTGTGGGTTCAAATTGTACCAGTTTTATTCAGGCACCAACAAGTAAGTCAGCATTTTTTCCAGTGATTCCAGCTGGGAATTCAAATATGAAACTGACTTGAAATAGAATTACTTCTGGCAATCAAACATGTCATAGGCTGATTCCTACAGCAGGTTTTGCTATAATCCTCGTCGTTACTGGAACTGACCGCTTTTGAGAATCTGGAAATACACCGATGCCAACCGTACTCAGCACTATGCTGAATCGAATCCTTGAGGGAGAGAACCTGGAAAGTGATGCTGCCTATGAAGCTGTTTCATCCATCATGCAGGGTGAATGCAGTGAGGTGCAGATTGCAGCATTGCTGACAGCACTCCGTATGAAAGGGGAAACACCAGAAGAACTGGTGGGAGCGGCGCGGGCCATGCAGGAACGGGCCCTGGCAATCCCGACCGACTGCACGGGATTACTGGATACCTGTGGCACGGGCGGCGATCAGTTGCATACCTTCAATATCAGCACGGCTGTTGCCATCGTTGCTGCTTCAGCGGGAATTCCGGTTGCCAAGCATGGAAATCGCAGCGTCTCCAGCTCCAGTGGTTCTTCCGATGTTCTGCAGGCCCTGGGGGTGAAACTCGAGCTGACACCTGAACAAATCGGGCAATGCCTGAAAGAAACCGGCATCGGATTCTGTTTCGCTCCTCTGTTGCATTCCGCGATGAAATATGTCGCTCCCGTCAGGCGGGAACTGGGGATTCGCACCATCTTCAATTACCTTGGACCGTTAACGAATCCGGCGAAGGCAGAATACCAGTTACTGGGGGCAAATTCTGTACAGGCAGCTGAAAAAATAGCTCAAGCCCTGCTGAAATTAGGTCGAAAACATGCATTGGTTGTCTGCGGAAACGGAGAACTGGATGAGGTTAGTCTCTGGGGGAAAACAGCAGTTTTTGAAATAACCGGCGCAGATTTGCGTTATTATGAATGGACGGCTGCAGATTTCGGATTACCAGAATGTGACGTAAGTCAGTTGGTCGTCAGCTCCTCAGAGCAAAGTGCTCAAATCATTCTCGAGATCCTGAATGGTGAACAGGGTCCTGCTCGTGATATTGTGGTTGCAAATGCATCTGCTGCCTTATTGGCAGCGGAACAAGCAACAAATCTGGAGCAAGCTGTTCAAAAAGTCGCTCGATTGATTGATGAGGGAAAAGTATCCGAAAAACTCAAACATCTCATCAAGTTTAACAGTAAGATTATTGTGGAAACAAACAATTCAAATTAAAGGGGAGAATTCAGATTTCAGAACGTCTTTAAGAGAGTTGACTTGCCGAATCTGAACATCCTCTTATAATTCCCCAAAACTTACGACAAACCAGTTACAGTCGTCAGCAGTCAAGTGACGCCGCCACCTGACTGAACTGAAGGCTGTTTAGAAGAAATAAGGTCTCATCATGAATGCTGAAGCACAAAGAAAGCTGATTTTCACACCTGAAGAGGCCAACCTTCGTCTTCCACTCGTCCAGGTGATCGTCAGAGACATCGTCGAGTTGTATCAGAACCTGAACGATCGTCGTGAGCGCATCAACGAAATTAAGCGGCTCCCGGGCGCTTCTGCGCGAGATGAAGACTCCGTCTACAGCGAAGAACTTCTGCAGGCGGAAATCGATATCGAAAACGATACCGAACAGCTGGAAACCTACATCACCGAACTGCGTGAACTGGGTGTTGAGCTGGAAGACCCTGCTTTGGGTGTTGTCAACTTCCCCGCCCTTCGTGATGGTAAGGAAGTCTATCTCTGCTGGAAGTCCGGTGAAGACGATGTGAACTACTGGCATACCCTGGATGAAGGTTTTTCAGAACGCCAGTTGCTTTTCGAAGAGTCACTCAATCATGAGCTTGAAAACGGAGAAGAGCCACCCCTGATGTAATCTGTGGCTCCACCTCTGTTTTTCAATCCGCTTTGCTGCACTTATTTCTCAGCGACTTCGCGCTCCCAGTCCGTGTATGCCTGCTGGAGTTCGGCCACCTTCTTCGGATTTTGCTCTGCCAGATTCGTGTTTTCTGACAGGTCCTGTTCCAGATCAAACAGCATAAAAGGCTGATTGGGTTTGACGCGTACGAGTTTATATTTCCCTCTGCGAACGGCACTATAATTTCGATATTGAAAATAGAGGGTACGCGGCTCCGTCTCAGCCTCTCCTGTCAAAGCGGGTAGCATGTCCTGTCCGTCCAATACCCTTCCTGCAGGAAGTTCGCCTCCCGCGAGGGTAACCAGCGTGGGTAGAATATCCAGGCTGATGAGCTGGCTCTGACTCACAGTCCCCGCTTTGAGATGTCCGGGATAGCGAATGATCGCCGGAACCCGAATCCCCCCTTCCCACAAAGTGACACCGCCGTCACGCAAGGGTTTGTTACTGGCGACTTCGAGTCCCCGATCCTTCAGCATGAAAGCACCATTATCTGAATACCAGATCACAATGGTGTTATCCCGGAGACCACTCGTATCCAGCTGCTTTAAGACTCGTCCAATGGCCGAGTCGAGTGCCGTCACGACCGCTCGATACCGCTCCTGTGGGTTTTGAGTTTGGGGATCATATCCATATTGTTCAAATGCGCGATCTGGTGCCTGCCATTCATTTCCCTGACCGGGTTGCTTGTTTCGCGGGCTGGGGAAATGAGGTGCATTGAAGGGCAGATAGATAAAAAACGGTTGCTCGCTGTCAGCAGCAATGTACTGACAGGCGGCATCTGCAAACAGATCTGTCGAATAGCCTTCGACAAAAACTTCTTTCAAGCCACGCCATAAATCATGTCGACCGGCATAATAGTGATGGTAATAGTCGATATTCCCCGCAGCAAATCCGAAAAACTCATCAAAGCCCCGCTCGGTTGGCCGACTTCCCGGCGAAAAACCGACATTCCACTTACCAAAACAGGCCGTGCGATACCCCAGAGGTTTCAGATATTGAGGAATCAGTTTCTCACTTTTCCTTAGACCATCACCATAGTTCTCATCCGCACTCAACTGATGATTCAAACGGATACGCTGAGGATAGCGGCCTGTCAGCAGCGTGGCCCGTGATACGGTACAGGTAGGAGAGGCAGTATAAAAATCGGTTAACCGGACTCCTTCTGACGCCAGTTGATCCAGTACGGGAGTTTTCATGACCGGGTTCCCGTAACAACCCAGGTCGCCATATCCCAGGTTATCCGCTGTGATCAATAGAATGTTCGGCCGCCTGGCTGGCTTCTCAGCAGCAGTCGCTGACATACAGAAATGGAGAAAGACCAGATTACAAAGCATCATCCAGAAACAGGGCAGGCGGTAACTCATAGCAAATATCCTCTCGGCGGGTGAATAAACCGGGTGGGTCATTTCAGGGCAAGCGGCTTTGAAATCGTTCTCTATCGGAACAGATCAGACCTTTCGTGTCAATTCAGGCTCAGGTGAGCTGTCGCATCAGATAGAGATATTCCAGTGCACTGAGCATCGCTTCCTGTTTCTGATTGGCGTTTCCTTTGTGGCCCCCTTCGATATTTTCATAGTAGAAGAACTCGTGCCCCAGTTGATCCATCCGGGCAGCCATTTTTCGTGCATGCCCGGGATGAACGCGATCATCCTTGGTCGAGGTGAAAAAATAGACCTTGGGATAAACCTGCTCGGCTTTCAAATTGTGAAAGGGAGAATACCGACTGATGAACTCCCATTGCTCGGGAAGATCCGGATTCCCATATTCAGCCATCCAGCTGGCACCGGCCAGCAGTTTGTTGAAACGTTTCATATCCAGCAGAGGCACGCCACACACGATCGCGTTAAACAGCTCGGGACGCTGTGTGAAAGCGACCCCCATCAGCAGTCCGCCGTTACTGCGTCCCATAGCGCCATAATGTCTGGGAGAGCTGAAGCCTTTACTCTGCACCGCCTCCGCGACAGCAAAAAAGTCGTCGTATGCCCGCTGGCGATGTTCCTGCAGAGCGGAATCGTGCCAGCGCGGACCATACTCTCCTCCCCCGCGGATATTGGCGAGCACATACACGCCCCCCTTTTCCAGCCAGAGTTTACCCATAATCGGGTTGTAATGAGGTAAAATCGAGATTTCGAACCCGCCATAGCCATACTGCAGAACCGGCGCTGTATGATCCAGTTTCATTCCTTTTCGGTACACAATGAAATACGGGACATCAGTTTTATCCGCACTGATCGCAAAATGTTTCTCCACGGTCAGTCCGCTGGTATCAAATCGTGCGGGGGTCGATTGCAGCTGCTCATCGATGCCTTCGGGAAAATTAACGTAATAGAGGCTGCTTGGCTGCAGGAAACCATCGCGGGCTAACAGCAGGTCGTTGCAGCCACTGTCTGATGAGCTGATCGAGATCACATCGTTCGTCCCCCAGGGAAGCAATCTTCCCTGCCACTGGTGATTCTGCAGGCGAAACTCGCGAATCTGGCTGGCAACATGTTCGATTCCCGTCAGATAAACGGCATCTTTCGCACATCGTACCTGTGAAATCGTGCCACTCTCCCCGGGATCATAGACCGTCAGCACGTCTTCGATCTCACCCGACTTCTGAAATTCTGCCAGTGAGAAACTGATCAGCGCGCCCGCTGCAAATCCCCGCCATTTTTCCTTCAACTCGACCAGTAACTGCCCTGCAAACAATCCTGACAGGCTGCATTTCTGTGGTAGAGGCAACCGACTTAATGTTCCGGCAGAATTCACCAGGTAAAAACTGAAATGATAAAAGTCATGCCCCCGCATCACAAAACAGACGCGCTGGCCTGCATGTTCCAGATCAATCGGATAGATAAAGGTCTCTTCAACATCCGTTTCCAGCAGAGTTTCCGCTGCGAAAAGCGGCGTTCCCCGCTTCCAGCGTTTGAGAATCCGCGCATACCCGGAAGTATTCAGACTCCCTTCCCCCCAGTCAGTCGCGATCAGAAGCTGATCACGGTTCTCCCAGCAGAGATTGGTTTTGGCCAGTGGTACGTTGAATCCATCCTTCACAAAGGAACGCGTGGGGATATCGAATTCACGATACACCGCGGTATCAGTCCCGCCGGGTGCCAGTTCGATAATACAACGTTCGTGTGCAGGGCCGAGACTGTCGACTCCTTTATAGATCCAGTTCTCTTTTTCTGTTTCCGCCAGCCGGTCGACATCCAGCAGAACCTCCCACTCCCGAGACTGTTGCCTGAACTGTTTCAGAGTCATGCGCCGCCAGATGCCACGAATGTGCTGTTCATCGCGCCAGAAGTTATACACGAACTCGCCGCGCAGCGTTCCGTAGGTAATCCGATCGGAGGCGGTCAGAATCTTCAAGGCCTCACTTTGATATTCTTCATAGTGTGGATCACTGGTCAGCGCCTGCAAAGTCGACTTATTCTGCTCTTTTACCCAATCGAGCGCCTGGTCCCCCTCAATCTCCTCCAGCCAGAGCAGTGACCGTTCATCAGGGACGTCTGCTTGATTCCTGTTTTCTGCAGACTCATCGAGTGAATCCATAAAACAACTCCGGTGAAAAAGGGCTGATAATCTCAATTTCAGGTATTGTAGAATAAAACAGGCAGGGGACTTAAGTGCCGTACCGCTTTTTGTCCGCTTTTCCTGAGAACTGACCATGAAACCAGATATTCTACGTTTTTCGCGATTCCGGGCGTGCAATTAAATTCAGCCAGTGATATAATTCCTCGCGTTGAGTAGCCCTGAATGTCAGGTAAATGTAAGAAACGACCTGACCACTTTACGGCTGATCTCCAGAATCTCTTATTAAAGTACCAGCTGTTTGCTGATCTTTATCGTGTTGTAAATGCTACATTTGCCGAACCTTGTATGGTTTCCGCTCTCAAACAGTAGCATCAGGGTGATACGAAGCAGAGCTTCAAGGAGAACTCTTTTCAGGTTTAGCCCCTGAAAATGAACCCTGAGTCGGGTATGACCGACTCTCACCTGTTTCTAAATAGTTGCACGACCCATTTTTCTCTATTACACGACGAGTACGTACAGCCATTCCCGGCTGAGGGTTCGTCGAAAGGTTGATGTATGTTAACGGATGTCTCTTCGCAGGCAAAATTTACGGATTTAGCACTCTGCCAGCCCGTCCTGGATGCGCTGGTTGAACTTGGATACGATACCCCCACACCAATTCAGGCACAGACGATTCCTCATCTGCTGGAAGGTAAGGACCTGGTGGGACAGGCTCAGACAGGAACTGGTAAAACAGCCGCATTTGCTCTGCCTTTACTGTCAAAAATCGATCTGGAACTCAATGCCCCCCAGGTTCTGGTCCTGGCTCCTACCCGGGAACTGGCCATTCAGGTGGGTGAATCGTTCAAAGAATATGGTTCTCAGCTCGAAGGGTTACAGGTTCTGCCCATCTATGGTGGTGCCGATTTCAAAGGACAGCTGCAGCCTTTAAAACGAGGCGTTCATGTCGTTGTCGGTACGCCTGGTCGTGTCATGGACCACATGCGTCGCGGTACTCTGAAACTCGATAATCTGCGTTGTCTGGTTCTGGATGAAGCCGACGAAATGCTGCGGATGGGCTTTATTGACGATGTCGAATGGATTCTGGAGCAGACTCCCGACAACCATCAGACGGCGCTCTTTTCCGCCACAATGCCTGAAGCGATTCGAAGAATTGCCGGTAATTACCTGAAATCACCCGAAGAAATCACCGTCAAAGTGAAAACCCGGACCGCAGACACCATCCGCCAGCGGTACTGGCTGGCTAAGGGACATCATAAACTGGATGCCCTGACCCGGATCCTGGAAGCGGAAGACACCGATGGTGTGATCATTTTCGTTCGTACCAAAAGCATCACCACCGAACTGGCGGAAAAACTGGAAGCACGTGGTTTTCTCGCTGCCCCTCTGAATGGTGATATCCCGCAGAAACAACGCGAACGCACCGTTGGACGGTTAAAAGCCGGCCATGTCAACATCGTCATTGCGACGGACGTCGCCGCCCGCGGTCTGGACGTCGATCGGATCAGCCACGTGATCAACTACGATCTGCCTGGCGATTCTGAAGCCTACGTGCACCGTATCGGACGAACAGGACGTGCAGGCCGAACAGGCGAAGCGATCATGTTCGTTTCTCCCCGCGAAACTCGTTCCCTCTCAGGTATCGAACGTGCGATCAAGCTCAAAATTGAACGGATGGAACTGCCTTCTATCAATCAGATTAACAAGCGACGTACAGAACGTTTCAAAGCGTCTGTTACCAAAGCCATGGATAACCCCGACTTCGAACAGTTCCAGAAACTGCTGACTGAGTTCAAAGCAGAATCAGAGCGTTCTGAGATCGATATCGCTGCTGCCCTGGCGTGTATGTTCCAGGGAAAACGTCCTCTGTTCCTGAAAGAAACGGCACGAAGAGAAAGCTCACAGCGATCTGAAGAAAATTCCGCGAAGCCTCAGTTCCAGTCAGAACGACGTCCTTCCAGAGAAAAAGAGTTCAAAAAGGATAAAGAGAAAGCATTTGCCCCCAAACGGGAAAGGGCAACCAGCGAAGCACCCGAGGAAGGCATGGAACGTTTCCGCCTTCAGGTTGGCCGCAGCCACGGTGTCAAACCGGGGAATATTGTGGGTGCCATCGCGAACGAAGCAAACCTGGACAGTCAATACATCGGTCGCATCGATATCTTCGATGACTACAGTACCGTTGACCTCCCGGAAGGCATGCCTCGCAATATCTTCCGGGCATTGAAAAATGTCTGGGTCTCAGGACAACAACTGCGTATCTCCCGACTGGATCAGACGGAATCCGGTATCCCGAAACGGAAGCGTTTCAAAGCAAAGGGAAAACCGAGACAGCAGAAAGCTTAATCGGACTGCTGTCTGAAAATAAGAAGAACAGTTGTAAAAAAACCGCGGTCGCTATCAGGCAACCGCGGTTTTTATTTCATTTCCGACCTGTATCAAACAGGTTTATTTGCTGGTTCCAAAGGCTTTGGATGTCTGACCTGAAGAAGTCTGCTGTTTCAGACGTTTACTGCGAGTGAAAACCTGGGAAACGGTTCCTGAAGAAACGTCATTCACGCCGGTGACTTTTGCTCCCTGTTTAATGGGAGATTTCACGCCGGAACCAGGTACAAACAGTCGTCGCTGAGGCTTATAGCCGATATAGCTCAGGAAGTCGTTGATCCCGATCACACGTACGGCTTTCAGACGGGCTTCTTCACGAATCTCTTTCATCTTGGCCAGCAGCTCCTGCATCTTATCGCGCTGTTCGTCAGTTTTAGCCGATTCGACATCAGGCGATTCACCAATGACCAGGAACTTCGTATGCACAGTTAAACCATCGCCAATACGTTCTCCATTCTCAGTAACCTGATTATCGATTTTGGCATTGGCATTTTCAATAACACGTCTCAGTAGGTCCATATCCGATTTACCGTCGCCATCCAGATCAATGATCCCTGAAATGGCAAACGATTCAGGACGTCCTACCCCCCAGAGTGGAGTATAAATCGGATCGCCTGGACTGATAGGCTGATAAATGTCATCGCCTACGATCCGGGCTTCAGACAGGTGAGGTCCCAGAATTTTGGTGACTTCGATGGCACCAATAATATCTTCTTCGCCTCGACCTATTCCCTGATGCGCTTTCCGATAGACACTAAATGTCATCCGTTTAGGCAGGCGGTCTGCTTCCCCCAGATTAATCCAGACAACCCCGGTACTGTTATCAACAGTACGAACCACACCATCGGGCTGTTCAAAGCTGAATTTCTGGACCTGGTCCAGCCGACTGCGGAGAGTATCGATCAGGCTGGCATAAGTATTGCTCTTATTTTCCAGATCCTTGATCGTCTTGGCATTGGTTTCACGTAACTGGTCCAGCTCGATCAGAATTTCCTCATTTTCTTTCTGCAAGGCTGCAATCTGCTGATCTTTGGCATCAACTTCCTCTTCTTTGACTTTCTGGGTATCAGCCAGATCTTTTTCTGAAGTATCACGAGCTTTGCGATGTTCATCAATCTTTGTATCCATATTGCCTTTTAACTTCTGAAAGTCTTCTTCCAGTTTATTTTTCGCTGCCTGCTCTGCAGCCAGTTCCGTTTTCGTCTGATTTAACTGTGCGGAGAGCTTAATCAACGTATTTTTGATTGTGGATTCAGCGAGAACGTCGGCGTGTGTTTTGATATCAATTTCGGTGGCACCGATCACCGTATTGGGAGTCTTATTATCCAACCCCACGTCTTCCTGTTCATTACCGATCAGTTTTTTCAGCGCCTGAATTTCTTCATCCAGCTTACGAACGGCTACACCGTCGCGCTGGGAATCTTTCTGAGCCTGATCCAGTTTGGCATTCGCTTCTGCCAGATCGGAATACCCCAGATAAGCAGCGACACCACCAATCAGGGTGGTCATCACAAAAAAGATCAGTGAAAAGTGAACAGCAGTTGGTTTACTGGCAGCCATGTTTTTAAACCTTAAGGATTTTCAAGTGACAGTCAGGTGCGGTTCTGCACGCGGACGGGTCAAATATGAGGTGTAGTATTGTTTCCAGCGATCATTTCGCATCAACTCTGAGGAATCTCAGTGAGCCTCGAAACTTCGATTCTGAAAACTCGAAAGACCAGCATCCTGCTTTACTTTATTCTAAATGCAGAAAAACCAGTGTCAAGCAGCATTCTGATTCTATGTAGTTTGCTGACAATTGGTTCTCCTCACTCTGCTCCGGTCTGAAATCTGTAAAAAACTACACATAATAACAGTAACCCGGAGTTCTCCGGCAACATGATAAAAAGATTTCATTGAGTCCTGACTTCAACAGGCCTGTTGATGGCCATCAGAGGCACACACCCCAATAATAAAACGGAATGCTGTTACCACAGCGTTTTACATTTCACAGACCGCTTTTTACCGTAGATGCAACATCTGTATGTTTCCAGTTTCGGCTATCTCATTTTAAAATTTCAGGTAAAGCTAAATCTTTATGAAAGAAACACTTTACATCATTGATACGTTTTCTCTGGTATTTCAGGTTTTTCATGCTGTGCCGGCTATGACTGGTCCGACGGGACAACCCACCAATGCCATATTCGGCATCACCCGCGATATCCTGAACATTATTAAAACACACTCTCCCGACTATCTGATCTTCGCCATGGACTCCAGCGGACCGGGCACGCGAAACGATCTTTATCCGGAATATAAGGCCAATCGCACGGCAATGCCCGAAGATCTGGTACCGCAAATCCCCCACATCATGGACGTGGTGAAAGGGTTTCAGGTCCCCGTCATCGAATGCCCCGGCTGGGAAGCAGACGACGTATTTGCCACCATTGCCCGGCTGGCAAAAGAAAAAGGGATCGAAACGACCATCGTCACCAATGACAAAGACGCCCGCCAACTGATCAACGATGCCGTTAAGCTGTACAATATCCGCAAAAATCAGTTTATGGACTCAGAAGCAGTCCAGGCTGACTGGGGCATCCGACCTGATCAGGTCATTGATTTTCAATCTCTGGTCGGTGACAGCGTGGATAATATTCCCGGGGTTCCCCTGGTCGGCCCCAAAAAGGCCCAGACCCTGATAGAGCAGTTCGGAACTCTGGAAGAAGTTTTAGCCAACGCTGACAAAGCCAAAGGGCCCAAATTACAGCAAAACCTGAAAGAATTCGCCGATCAGGCCCGCATGTCGCGCGAGCTGGTGACTTTAAATCAGTCACTGGACCTCGACATCGACTGGGAAGCCTCAAAACTGACACATCCCGATCGCGAACGTTTACATCAGCTGTTTGTCGAATTTGGATTTCGCCGCTTCGCTGAGGAAATGAAGGAAGTCCTAAACACAGAGGAACCCGCGGAACCTGTAGAACGGGTCCGCGAAACCATCGACACAAAGTCAGCCTTCGAAACGTTCCTGGCGCTCCTTAAGGAACAGGATGAATTCTGCGTTGATCTGGAGACCACAGGCCTGAAGCCGGCAGAAGCGGAAATTGTAGGCTGGGCCATCAGCTGGGAGAAACACCGCGGATTCTATATTCCCGTCGAAGGTCCTTCAGGCCAGTCTGCCCTGGATCCACAATATGTCCTCGAACAACTGAAACCGATCCTGGAAGACCCGGAAATCCTGATTACCAATCAGAATATCAAATACGATATGGTCGTCCTGATGCGCGTGGGTGTGTTCCTGCAGGGAGTCAGCATTGACCCCATGGTTGCCAGTTATCTGATCAGTGCCGGCGAACGGGGTCACAGCCTCGACAAACTGGCAGAGCGGTATCTGCAGCATACGATGATTCCCATCTCCGATCTGATCGGCTCCGGTAAACAACAGAAGAAAATGTTTGAAGTCGACGTTGATAAGGTCGCGGAATACGCGGTCGAAGATGCAGAAATCGCCTGGCAGCTCTCGAGGATCCTGCAGGAGGAACTCAAACACGCTGGATTATGGGACCTCTACTGGGATCTCGAACGGCCTCTCATTTCCATCCTCGCCGAAATGGAATTTACGGGAATCAAAGTCGATACCACAGAACTCAAGCAGCAGAGCCAGCTACTTGAAAAACGGTTAACGACCCTGATTAACGAAATCCACGAGATGGCCGGGCATGAATTCAACATTGCTTCTCCCCTGCAGCTCCGCACGGTGTTATTCGATGAACTGGATTTACCCGTATTCAAAAAAACCAAAACAGGTCCCAGCACGGATCAGAGCGTACTGGAGAAACTGGCCCCGCTGCACCCCCTGCCCGCCAAGATCACGGAACATCGTCATCTCTCCAAACTGAAGAGCACCTACCTGGATGCATTGCCCGATCTGGTCAATCCGGAAACAGGACGGATTCACGCCAGCTTTAACCAGGTCGTTGCTGCGACAGGTCGACTCAGTTCGAGTGACCCCAATCTGCAGAACATCCCGATCAGAACGGAAGAAGGACGGCAGATTCGCAAGGCATTTATCCCCCAGGATGAAAGCTGGAGGCTGCTCTGTGCCGATTACTCACAGATCGAACTCAGAGTCCTGGCACACCTGAGTCAAGATATCGCACTGAGCCAGGCGTTCCGCGAAGGTGCTGACATCCACACCGCCGTCGCCTCCGACATTTATCAGGTTCCCCACGATCAGGTCGACAGCAACATGCGTCGCACGGCCAAAGCGGTTAACTTCGGCGTCATTTATGGTCAGAGCCCGTTTGGCCTGTCAGAAGCGATTGGCATTCCGCAATCGGAAGCAGCCGGCTTCATCGAAGACTATTTTGCACGGTATCAGGGAGTCCGAGAATTTCTGGATCAGATCCTCGAAGATTGTGCCAAACAGAACTTTGTCACCACGATCTGTGGCAGAAAACGTGAGATCCAGGGAGTGCGGGGAGGTGTGCAGAAACAGCTCAACATGCCGGAAAGGACCGCCATCAATACTGTTATTCAAGGGTCTGCCGCCGATTTGATTAAGCAGGCCATGCTGAATCTCAGCGAGCGACTCAAACAGGAACAGCATCCGGGACGACTGCTCATGCAGATCCATGACGAACTGGTGTTCGAAGTTCCGCTGACCGAGCTGGACACTCTGGGATTGATTGTTCGAGAAGAGATGGAATCCGCCATGGACCTCGATGTTCCCCTGATAGTGGATATCTCAAGTGGACTCAACTGGCTGGAACAGAACCCTCTGGTAATTCCACACGAGTAATAATAATTAAGGAATTTGCGTCCAGAATCGACTGGGATACACGCTGAATCAGGGAATCATGACGGGATATTTGAGACCTGTCTGGCACCAAATATAAAATTTAAGCGTAAAATAGCGATCTTTCCTTTTTTTTGTTGACAACCTGTACGCCATCGGTAACGATATTAATGCACGCCTATGTGTCTCATCTACCTGTTGCTAAGGATTCAGCAATCAAAAACCTCCTGTGTGGTAAGTTTCTGTTGCGAAGGAATGTGTAAACAAACCATTTTCCACCATTGCAAGTTGTCACAATCATCTTGTGTCTCGTCATACATTCATTCCCACGATAGCCCTGATTGGAG
>JAGQQP010000580.1 GCA_020426085.1 Planctomycetaceae bacterium
AAGCCGATGTCCGCAGATTCCACGTCCTCTTCTACCAGTTCGATATCCACGAGTTCCGGCTCGGCTTCTTCTTCTGAAAGAACTTCATCCTGCTCTGCGGCGGAGTCTGACAGCTCTACATCCTCCGCAGTTTCTTCTGCAGAAGCGAACTCCTCTTCTGATACAGATTCCGTTTCCGTTTCGGCTTCTGATTCGTATTGTGCCTGTTCTTCCAGATGCTGCTTGAGAACAGATTCGCCTGATGCAACAATTTCCTCCAGGGTCAGCTGGTACTCCTCTTCGATCCGTTCCGCCAGAGTTGTGATCTGATGATCGATATCGCGGGTTTTGAATTCTTCTTCGTGCTTCTGTTCGCTCAATTCACGACGTTCTTTGCGCAGCGCTGCTTCTTCAGAACTGAGCTGTTTCTTGAACTGGCGTTTCTCATCGCGAATCGCTGACACGCTGGCAGCCGATGCGAGCAGGTTTTCCTGTTTTAAATACTGTTCATCCAGCAAAGCTCGTGTGTTAAGAATATGCAGTTTAATCTGCGAATTCTTTTCCAGCGACAGTTCATACCGGCGATTGGATTCTTCCTGCTGCTGCTGACGCTGTTCAAATTCCAGCTTCAGTCGATCGCAACGCTGATTCAGCCCCGCCAGTCGTTCTTCATGCGTCGCCAGTTCCAGCTTGCGGGCGTTCTGCTGTTCCTTGAGTTCCTGAACTTCACACTGCTTATTCAAGAGGACCGATTCGTCTTCCTGAATCAACGCGTTCAAAGACTGCAGCCGCTCTTCCGTTTCCTGTTTTTCTGTTAAAACGGTTTCAATTTCGTCACGCAGTTTTTGTGCGTGACGCTCCAGATCGAGCAGATCATTTTTGACTGTCGTCCATTCTTCATTCCACTGTTCCAGCTTCTGCTCGGCAGCAACTTTCGCCGCCTTTTCAATGGAAAGCGCTTCCGAAGCTTCCTGCATCTGGCTCTGGCAGACGCTCCGTTCTTCGTCAACGGTAGACAGCAGCGCATCCAGTTTTTCCAGAGCGGTTTCATTGTCGTTCAATGTCCGATCAATGCGAATCAGATCATTCTTGAGTTTTCGCAATTCGCTGCGGCGGGTGAAGATAGCAGATTCGCCGCCGATGGCCCCCACGAAGATCGACTGATTTTCTTCAACCAGTTCTCCCTGCATGGTAACAAAGCGACATTTTTTGCCCACTCCCCTGGAAAGCTTCACAGCCGTCTCCAGCGAATCGACAATCCAGGTATCTGCCAGCAGCATCTTTGCCAGTAACTGATTTTCGAGAGTCGGTTTCACCAGTCGGTCGGCACGATAGATGACACCGCGCTCCGTAGACAGATCCAGCGGTTCGGAGCAGGGCTCAGTCGAAAAGTCAGCCGGATCAGCGGCCTGACCTTCCAGCGTGAAGCCCTGAATTGTCGCAGGCAGATCTGTCTGTGACGTCGGTCGGGTAATGAATCCTACTCGACCTGAAATTGAGTATTTACCCTCTTTCAGAAATTCATAGAGCGGTTCAAATTCACTGATCACCAGCAACTGAGAGCGAATGCCTAAAGCGACTTCCAGCAGCGCGGCCTGTTCCAGATCCACATCCAGCAGATCTGCGACACTACCGATGATCGTATTCCAGGGTGAATACTGCGACGTCTGCGCACGATTCAAAATGTCCTTGACGCCGATACTGATCCCTTCCTGCCGCCGCTCCAGATCCTCGAGCACACTTTTCCGAGCCTGGTACGCGCTGCGTCTTTCCCGCAGATCGGACAGTTGTTGCGTTTTCTGATCCTGTTCGCTGAGGAGCATCTGCTGTTGTTCATCGACATCAGACAGGCTCTGGGCAAATTCAGCGACCCGTTTGCCAGCGGAACGAAAACGCACTTCACACGCTTCGACAACTGCCTGTGCATCGTTGACTTTGGATTCCAGCTGCTGGCGTTTTTCATTTGCCTTGTCGATGGAGTTACTGTACGTTTCCAGCTGAGTCCGCATCGAAAACACGCTGTTATCCAGTGTCAGTGATGTCTTATTGAGCTCATGGACCTGCTGTTGCTTCTGCTGAATCTGCTCGCTGGCGGCATCCACTTCTGCCGTCATCGCCGTAATTCGGGCGCGCGTCTCTTCCAGTTTCTCACGTTGTTCCTGGAATCCGGTCTCGGACTTCCGTTTTTCCTGAGTCACTGCTTCCAGGTCTTTTTGAATTTCCGCAGTGCGTCGAGCCATCAGGATACGCTGTTTTCGCAACCGGATGATTTCCGTTTCGAATTCCTGTTTGCGTTCGAGCTGATGTTCAATCGCGGTCTGATTACCCGCAATCCCTTCACGATGCGAAGACAGTTTTTTCTCGACGGATCTTAACTGGTCATCAAATTCAGAGACTTCCGCATCGATGGCAGCCAGCTTTTCTTCGTAGGTCTGATAATCGGCATTCAATTCTTCAATGCGCTGCTGATACTGGCCGATTTTGTCTTTGAGCGAAGCCTGCTGCGAAGTCAGGTGCCGCCAGTCGTCGGCTGCCATCCCCATCCACAGTTTGCGCAGTTCGGTAGAAACTTCCCGGTACTTAGCAGCTTTAGAAGCCTGGCTGCGCGTGGAATTGAGCTGTGCTTCGACTTCATCGACGATGTCGGTCAATCTCTGAATGTTCTGACCGACGCGTTCGAGTTTTCGTTCTGCGTCGACTTTTCGGGATTTATAACGGCTGATACCCGCGGCTTCTTCAAATACAACGCGGCGGGTGGCAGCGTTCGCCTGCAGGATCTGATCGACGCGTCCCTGTTCGATGATACTGTAAGCCGACGTCGCGGCACCGGTCCCCATGAACAGATCGCGAATATCTTTCAGACGGACCGGGTTGCGATTGAGCAGGTATTCCGAGTCACCATTCTTCCAGAGACGACGGCCAATATGAACTTCTTCGGCATCAATATCCAGGAAGCCTTCCCGGTTATTGAAGGTCAGTGTCGCTTCGGCATACGCGTTGGCTTTGCGGCCCGCGGAACCGTTGAAGATCACGTCGGTCATGTCTTTGCCGCGGAGGCTCTTCGGGCTCTGGTCACCCAGTACCCACTTGATTCCGTCCACGACGTTGCTCTTACCACTTCCGTTGGGCCCGACAACGCAAGTGATGCCATCCGAAAATTCAAAGATGGTCCGGTCGGCAAAACTCTTAAAGCCGAACAGTTCCAATGATTTCAGCATCACTAAACCTTAAACGGAAAAACTAACAACAGGGGCCTGACTTGTA
>JAGQQP010000581.1 GCA_020426085.1 Planctomycetaceae bacterium
CGAAACTGATTACTGAATCACAATTACTTTCTGATAAATTGAAACGGGGATCTTCACTACCAGATGTAATTCGAGGCAGTAAATATTACCCATCCTTTATAAAAAAAATGCTGATAAAGGACGTCCATCAAAATCATCTTGTCAGAATTTTTTCTGAGATTTCACGAGTCTATCAAACACGAGTATCAAATCGTATTGATTGGGCGAAGCGAATTATTCCGGTCACACTACTCGTTCTAGTTGCAGGTGGTATCACCGCCAGTTACGCAGTGATTGTATTCCTACCATTCGTTGAGTTATTAAAAATGCTAGGGAGTCCCACACTTTAATGAATCGCTACTCATATACCTGCCTGGACAAAGAGGGACAGAAACTGCAAGGAGTGATTGATGCAGAGAGTGATGAATCTGCACGTATCAAACTGATGGAGCAAGGGTTAAAAATCCTGCGAGTTGATCTGTTATCATCAGAAAATGAACTCGATTCAATGAAATCAGAACCTTTGGAAATCGAAGATTTTACTGGTGAACAATTATCTGACTTTGGAAAAGCAGCCTGGAGTGAGGAATCAGAGTTTGTCAATCTTTTGCCTAAAGTCCCGCAACCTGAAATAGATGGTATTCCTCTCTCAGCCAGCCTGCTGACACTGGCAGAGGAGACGAACTCCCGACGGTTATCTCGTATATTCCAAAATATCGCCAATGACCTGGAACAAGGGCTTACACCTAAAGACAGTTTTGACAGACATTTGAATTCGATTCCACATCATCTGGAATCACTGATCCTTGCGGGAGCACAAACAAATCACCTGGAATCGATCATCGAAGATTATATCGAAAGCCAGAGATACCTCAGACAATCCAATCACAAAATTCTGATCTCTCTATTTTATTCTGGCGTTTTAATTTCCGTTTCTTTTCTTCTGTTTTATTTTTTAATGGTGACTGTAGTCGCAAATTTCAAATCAGTTTTTGAAGGATTTGGAACTGAATTACCCAGACTGACGGTTCTGGCAATTCATATCTCAGATGTACTTTCAGAATATGGTTTGCAGATGCTGGGTTGGTTTCTGCTGATTTCGATTCTATCCTGGTTCAGTTTTGATCTACTCAGATTGCAGTCTGTTCGCAGACGATTGATTAATAAGATTCCCATTTTCGGAGGCATTCTCAGCAATACATCAAATGCTCAGTTCTGTCGCATGCTGGCAACGATGACAGAAGCGAGAATCAATCTTCCCGATGCCATCGAACTGTCTGCCAAAACAACAAAAGACCCAAATCTGATCGCGGGTTGTCAATTATTGAATAACAGATCGAAAGCTGGTTTGAGCCTTTCAGAAGCGTCCTCAGGAATATCTCAATTCTCAAAAAACTTCGTTCATATATTTCGTTGGCAGGACCGTCCGGACATTTTTATCGATTCATTACGTGCCAGCAGCAATATTTTCCAGGCTAAAGCAAATATGAAGACCGGATCACTGGTTTTTGCCCTTCAGCCAATCATATTAGCTGGCATTTTGATCATAGTTACATTCCCGATTGGAGCAATTTACTTACCTCTCATTAAGCTTCTCAATGATCTCACGTAATTACTTCATTATTAGAAAGAGTATTCGTTAGTGGAATTGCTCGGCTTCATATTCTGTCTGGCATTTTTTGCCTATTTTCCGATTGCTGGAATTTCCTCGATTCTTCTTACTCGGAGAATAAAAGATTTCGGCCATCAGGGCGTAAACCCTCTCATCCGAATCTGGTGGAAACTCTTCACTCTTTTCATGACATTCTGTGGCTTTGGATTAATTGGCCTCAGTTTTCTTGTCGTATTATTCAACCAGCAATCTTCGCTGGGTGCATTAATTCTGATTTTACCCAGTCTGATTCTTTATGCTGTAACGATCTATCAGGAATACCAGTGCTTTCAGATCGCCTCTGCTCTTAATCAGGGAGATGAATACGAATTACCAGAGCCCCTGCAAATGAAAATTCAATCCATTCGAATACTCGGGTGGATTTTATTGGGGCTCCCATTGCTGGTCTTCTTACCAATAGTTATCTCATTTTTACCTTTACTATTGGCATTCATACTGCTCAGTTCTCTTATTAATATCTTCTCCTTAAATAAACGGGCAAATGAATCTGAGTTACTCTGGCTTTTAACAGTCTGTGTTGAAAAACACTTACCATTGGGCCCTGAAATTGATGCCTATGCGAAAACTCAACCACAAAAATATCGAACCAAACTCGAATTATTCAGCAGTCGACTCTATTCTGGTGTTTCACTTTCAACTGCATTATCTGAAACTCCCGGGCTGGTTCCTCAATCTACAATCGTATCAATTCGTATCGGGGAGTTGAGTAATACCTTGGGTATAGCGCTCCGTGATGCTGCCGTACAAACTTCGAAAAGTTTAAAGAATGAATCGAAAGATTCCAGTGGCACATACCTCGCTGTTTATGTAACGGTAATCGGAACGCTCCTGTTTACAATCGCAGGCTATATCATGTACTGGATCATCCCGAAGTTCAAAAAGATCTTTATGGATTTTGAAGTTGATCTTCCCCCCATGACACTCACGGTGATCAATCTTAGTGATTTTGTTATTGCCAATTTTTTCCTGTTCCTACCAGTTTTTTCTATTCCTTTTACCTTATTAATTCTGATCCATATTGGCAATTATTACGGTTGGTCCAACTTACGAGTGCCATTCTTCACAGCCTGGTTCCCTCGTCTTAATACACCTGACTGCCTGAGACAAATTGCCCAATCAATAACGGCACAGCAATCACCTCAGATCGCACTAAGTTCAAATTCCCAATACCATTTATGGTCAGATGTAAAAATAAGATCGAAGTCAGTAGAAACCAGAGTCAATCAAGGTGAAAACCTCTGGAAGTCACTTCAAAATGCTAAATTCATTTCCAGTTCCGAGGCAGCACTTTGTAACACAGCAGAGCGCCTTGGGAACCTGCCTGAAGTGTTAAGGTCACTGGCATTCTCTATCGAGCAACGCAGAAATCGTAAATTGAGAGTGCTCGCTGATTTTTTAAAACCAGTCATCGTCTGTAGCCTGGGAATAGTAGTGGGGCTGTTTGTAATTGCATTGTTTGTCCCCATCATCCAATTAATTTATGACCTCAGTTGAAATTCTGCTCTTATGATATTCAAGCACAATAATAATTCGAAATGGAAGAAGCGATCAGGCTTTACCATCTTTGAAGCTTTCATATCACTGATTCTG
>JAGQQP010000582.1 GCA_020426085.1 Planctomycetaceae bacterium
TCTTCCGCTGTCCAGCGGTGGGGCGACGATCAGGCGACTGCAGCCGACGTGGAACTCATCAACTGGTTGCTGGAAAAGAAGCTGTTAAGTAATACAACAGCAGCAGATGCACGGCTAACAGAGTTGGTGTCAGATTATCGAAGAATAGAAGCTCAGATCAAATTTCCCCGCACGGCTAACAGTATGGATGAACGTGGAATGACTTCTGCAAGATATCCATTGAATGTCCGCGGGAATGTCGACGAGCTGGGGAAACTGATCGAGCCCGATTTTCTGGAAGTATTTGCAGGGCGGCATGCAGTCCAGCAGAGTCAGGGAAGTGGCAGACAGGAACTGGCCGAATTTCTGGTCAGCCCGGATCACCCATTGACGGCGCGGGTTTATGTGAACCGGGTCTGGCAGTGGATCTTTGGAGCCGGTCTGGTACGAACGCCGAATGATTTCGGACATCTGGGATCCAAGCCCAGCCATCCGGAACTCCTGGATTATCTGGCGCGAGAATTTATCGATGATGGCTGGTCAACGAAACGTCTGATTCGCAGACTGGTGATGACGCAGGCTTTTCGTCAGTCGGGTTACGTGACCGAGGCAGCGCGACAAAAGGATCCCGATAATTTTCTATGGCAGCATTATTCTACCCGGCGGCTGGAAGCGGAAGCAATTCGTGATACGCTGCTGGCTGTATCGGGACGACTGGACCGCCGGATGTATGGTCGTCCGATTGATGCGCCCCGTTCCAAAGAAGATGCCTCCAAACGACTCTTCAGTGGTCCGCTGGATGGAGAAGGGCGGCGATCCATTTATTTAAGAATGTCGATTATGGATCCGCCCCGGTTTCTGGTGGGCTTCAATTTACCAGACCTGAAACTGCCGACCGGGAAACGGGATGTGACGAATGTGCCTAATCAGGCATTGATCTTGATGAATGATCCTTTCGTGAAGGCCCAGGCCGACGAGTGGGCAACACAATTGCTCAAACAACCTGCTGACTCCATTAAAGATCGCATCAGTCAGATGTTCCGAAAAGCTTATGGACGGGAACCGGTTCAAGAGGAACTCAATCGCTGGTCTGATCTGGTAACCGAACTGGGGGGGAGCGAAGACGAGCAGTACCTGCTGACCGACTTGAGAGTCTGGCAACAGATTGCACATACCCTGTTTAATACAAAAGAATTTATTTATTACAGGTAAAACCATGCGACGACAAAACAATTCCTGTGGCTGTCCAGGCTTTCTACCCATAATGAGCCGGCGCGGTTTTTTACAAACCAGCAGCGCGGGTTTCGGCTGGCTGGCATGTACTGGATTAATGGGAAAACCGTCCCTTGCGGCGTCAGAGAACCAGATCCCCCAGTTCGTTGCGCCTGTGAAAAACGTAATCTTCTGTTTTATGGATGGCGGGCCGAGTCATGTTGATACCTTTGATCCCAAGCCGGCACTGAAGGCTCATGAAGGGAAAGCAATCGGCAAAGAGGCGGTTTCAAAACGCTCTCAGTCGAACGCCAGTCGAGTCTGGCTGGGAAGTCCCTGGAAATTTCGCAAGCGGGGTGAGAGCGGTCTGTGGGTCAGTGATCTGTTTCCCCATCTGGCATCGATTGCGGATGAGCTATGTGTTGTACGATCAATGGTGGGGGAACTTCCTCTGCATGGTCAGCAGAATCTGTTATTGCACACGGGACGTATCATCGGGCAGGCTCCGAGCATGGGGGCCTGGGTTTCCTATGGACTGGGGACGGAAAATAATAATCTGCCTGCTTATGTCGTGTTGAATAATGACTGGGTTCCCAATGGGGGGCTGGAAAATTTTGGCAGTTCGTTTCTACCTGCCACACATCAGGCGACGCAGGTGCGGGCCAAGGGGAGTCCCGTTGATAATATTCAGCCGGGAGATCCACTCGTGCTGCAGAAGCGCAAACTGGCATTACTGGCAGAACAGGATTTCGCTTTTGCTACGCAGGCTTCAGAGGCATCACCCATAGAGAGTGCCATTGCAAATTATGAGACCGCATTTCGAATGCAGACCCTGGTTCCGGAAGTCGCAGATATTTCGCGAGAACCTGAATATATCCAACGAGAGTATGGTGTTGATTCGCAGGATGAGCATCAGCATTATTATGCGACCCAGGCGATCAGGGCACGGCGACTGATCGAAGCGGGGGTTCGCTTTGTCGAAATTACCTGTCCCAGTTTTGACAGTAATAATTCACCCTGGGACCAGCATGGATTACTGAAACAGAACCATGAGAAGAATGCGCGGATCACAGAGCAGTCGGTTGCGGCATTAATTACAGACCTGAAACGACGGGGGCTGCTGGATGAAACACTCGTGGTCTGGGCGGGAGAAATGGGTCGCACACCTCATACTCCGAAAATCACAGCGACCTGCGGGCGCGATCATCATGTAAACGGTTACAGCCTGTTTATGGCGGGAGGTGGTTTCAAAGGGGGGATGGCCTTCGGTGAGACCGATGAATTCGGGAACAGTGTCGTGGAACATCCGCTGACGATTCATGACATTCACGCCACGATTCTGCATCAAATGGGAATCGATCATGAGACTCTCACCTTCCGTCATGGCGGCAGGGATCACCGACTGACTGACGTGCACGGTCATGTGATTCGGGAGATCTTAAGCTGATTCAATGGAATCGTTAAGTTCCCGTGAATAGCACGCGAAGCACTTGTTTTTGTCTGGTATAACAGTTGTCTGCAGTCTGGATCGCTTTTAGAATAAATTGACTTCGTGAAACATCATCCCGCCATTTCAGATCGTTCACATACTGTTTGTGATTTCAATCCTCGCTTTTCCTTCCTCGCACTTTTTGCCCAGCACAGGTAGTTTCAAATATGTTCGATTACAAACGTCTCCAGGAAGCCGTCAGATCAGAAAATGGTGTCAGCCGACGTTTATTTCTCTCTTATGGAGCGGCCCTTTCTACCCTTCCACTCATGGGGCGTGCGAGCTGGGCAGATCCTTCGCCTGTATTTCAGAAAGATCCGTTCAGCCTGGGAGTGGCTTCCGGCGATCCCGATTCCAACAGCGTGATCTTATGGACGCGACTGGCACCGGAACCACTGGCACCACATGCTGGTATGGGGCCGCAAGCAGTTGCCGTCACATGGGAAGTTGCCGATGACGAAGGCTTCACGAAACCTGTTGCCTCAGGAACTGCTCAGGCAACGCCTCAACTGGGACATACGGTGCATGTGGAAGTGAAA
>JAGQQP010000583.1 GCA_020426085.1 Planctomycetaceae bacterium
TTCCTGTTAAGCGAAATGCCAGAACGACTCGCGGGATCTTCCGCGGGAGCGTTCGCTTAAGACTCTACCTGCAAATCTGTTACAGCCCCACTTCTGTCTGACGACGTCGAGCCCCCTACCTGTTCAGTCTGTGGAAGCTGTTTCCTGAGAGTCCTGCTGTGCTGCCAATAAAGCCAGAACATTGCGTTCGATCGTAACGCAGATGTCTGTGAGAGGCAGGTGGCTCAGATTCTCTTTTGAGAAGGGATTCTGTAATTCCACACCAATCTGGTCCAGTGAGACCAGAGGATAAGCAACCAGCATCACCACCACGGGGATCAGCCAGAAACTGTCTGTCTGGTGCAGCAGCGCGAGGGGGAGTGTCAGTAAAAATAATGCGATAAACCGCCTGATCTTAATCGAGTATGCCAGGGGCAACGGAGTTTTCAGAATCCGTTCACAACCGCCGATGTGATCAATCAGAATCCCTCTCTGTTTTTCAACTTCCAGAAAAGCGAAGCGATCCATCTCCCGATTCTGGCAGGCATCCTGCAGTAATTGACTGATCTGAAAAGCCACATAGCCCGGCATATGATCAGAGGCAGCAAGCTGATCCGCTGCCGGTTGACCGACTAAAGCAACGACTTCGCTGGAAGGTTTTTCTCCCCTGAGACTGGCACGGGCGCTATGCGGAAATACCGCGGCCCAGTGCACCAGATCCTGTTTCCACTTATCGTCAGCTGGTCCATAAGCGAGACCACTGATGACAAGATTACGGGACTGGTTGACAATTCCGCCCCATAATTTCCGCGCTTCCCACCAGCGATCGTAGCCGGCGTTGGTACGCAACACGAGCAGCAACCCCAGCGCGATACCGGCAAACTCGTAGGGTGTGACTTCCAGACCGATTCGTACATCAAAACTTTTTTCAATGGCCCAGGCACAAAGACTGATCCCCGCACTGATCAGGCCAAATGCACTGACATAGGGCAGGACATGCGGCGTCACCGAACCGTGTATTGCAAATGCCTCGCGCCAGAATCCGTTTCGGTCAGAATTAATCACACTCGTTCCTCAGTTCGTAGTCCATTTTTCAAGCGTTCACCTGTCTGGCTTCCCTTGCCTCGTTGAGCACTGCAGACCAGTGAGGCCGCGTATCATAGAAAAAGCGTTTTCGAGATTCAATCTGAGATCAGATACTGGATTCGAACCACCGGTCAGAAATCCAGGACGTTGAGAATGGTAAAACAGATCGCTTTCGAGTAGGCTGAATCTAACGCATACATATTTCACCCCCCCCGGGAAGATTCTTATGTACACAAAGCAGTTCCTGCTGACCCTCCTCTTTTCTCTGCTGCTGCCTGCCAGTGATTACCGTATCACGCGAGCCGGAGAACCTCTGATTGTCGCGCATCGCGGCTTACTCAAAGCGGCGCCGGAAAATACACTGGCGAATTTCCAAGCCTGCCTGGAACTGCGACTCGGATTTGAGTTCGACGTGCAACGCAGTAAAGACGGATACCTGGTCTGTATTCATGACAGCACACTCGATCGAACCACCAATGGCAGAGGAAAGGTCGCCGATCTGACACTGGCGGAGATCAGACAGCTTGATGCCGGCAGCTGGTTCGATCCTCGCTTTAAAGGAGAGCGGGTCCCCACTGTCGAAGAAGTGTTAGCACTTGCGGCTCAATATCGACAGCATGAAATTCTCATCGCTGTCGACTTCAAGGACTCCGACGTCGAGCAGGATGTTGTCAAACTGGCGGAGAAACAGGGCATCCTGGAGCGACTGATTTTTATCGGAAGAACGATTCAGGAACCTGTCGTCAGAAAAAATATCAAGGCCGCTTCCCTGAAAGCGGAAACAGCTGCGGTTGCCAATAATGCATCCGAATTTTCCGCAGCGCTGTCAGAACCGAATGCAGACTGGGTGTATGTAAGGTACCTGCCAACCCGGTCGGAAATGCAACAGGTACATGCCGCCGAAAAGAAATCCTTCATCGCCGGTCCGACTGTCAGTGGGAATCTTCCCCAAAACTGGCAGCAGGCGACCGAAGCGGGAATCGATGCGATTCTCACTGACTACCCACTTGATTTACGCGCGTTACAGCAACAGAGTAAAATGAAATCGAACGATCACTGAATTGATCTGGATATGATTTTTTAAAACGGCACCTCACAGGGAGTGCTCACAATGATTGAGTTTGAATACCTCTACCAGGGCATATGTGGCCTGGCTCATTCTCCTGCCGCGGGAACTATGGCGGGACACCTGGGGGCTGCCGTCGCAGCTGGTTACTTCTTCGGTGAAGATCAAAGTACTTTACCCCCCGAGGTATTTACTGGCGTCACAGGTGAACTGAAACGTGTGATCGCCGGTGAAGAATCCTTCTGGTATAATGTCAAAAAAGCGGGTATTACTCCTACGGAATTATTCAAACCCTTCCCCAAAGCTGCTGCCACTCCTGGTAAGATTGACACGATCGTTTTTGCCCTGCAGAAGAACGTCGGACAAACCCGGCAGTCAGGCCACAACATCATTTTTGCATCGATCGCCGTACGGGCGCTGAGAGACCATGATGAGTTCGCCACGCCCGAGATTATTGAGGGAATCAGAAAACTAACGGCTGGTTTTAATAATGCGCATGCAGGTCGTGGCTATTACGGCAAACAAACAGGCTGGAAAACCGGAAACCAGGTTCAGCTGACAGACAAAAATAATTTCCCTGAATATCAATCGGTCCAAGAGATGGTCGATGTCACGATTGCTGAACTCATTGCAACGGCCCCTGTCAAAAGACAGGGGTTTGGAGGCTTGTGGCACATTATTAATCACGCTGCAGCAATCACAGAACTAAACCGGTTCGGCTATGAAGAGGTGGCAAAACAGGCTTTGCCGGCCCACCATCAACATATCCGCTTATGGCGTTCTCTTCCCGATGTGGAAAGTGAACTGGGTGCCAACACCAAATCCATCCATGATCCCCGCGAACCGGTTTACTGGGAAGGCATGCTCAAACGGGATGAAGCCCGACTGACGCATCGTATCAAAACCCTCTATGGTTACTATACCATCAGACGATTCATTGAAGATGACAATCAACGCAAACAGGCCGACGATGCATTTCTGTATCTGATGGACTGAACTGGTTCCAGGAATCACACTCCCCTCGAATCTGACCCCAGGCAGTTGATCCTTCATTTCTGACGTTTGATTCCACAACCGTTGAAAAAC
>JAGQQP010000584.1 GCA_020426085.1 Planctomycetaceae bacterium
AGTGGAACGAATCTGGAAGCAGGAAGGCCTGATAGTCCCCGTGGGGGCAAGGTCAGATAACAAAATCTCTCGCATTCCGCATGGATCAAGAATCGGGGAGAAGGTCATACTCGCGCCTAAATATCGGGAGTGTCATGACAAACAGCACGGCACTCTTTCCTGCTCAGACTACTTGGGCTGGAAATCTTTAAGTTTATTCTTCAGAGTGGCTAAGACCTTCTCGTCTTTACAATTTTTGATTGCGTGATTGATTGCTTCTACCGCCTTATCCAATTCGTTATTCTTCTGGTAAGAGAAGATCAGATTCTCCAATGCATTCAACGTATCTGGATGATCAATCCCCAGTTGCTGTTCCAGTATGGCGAGACGGAGTTCATATAGAGGAATTGCTTTGGTAAAATCCCCTTTCTCGAAGTATTTGTAGGCCAGGCTGCGAATCAATTTTAGTGTGTTAGGATGATCCTTCCCCAAGGTACGCTTCAATCCGGCCAATTGCTGTTCGTACAGTGGAACCGCTTTGGCGAAGTCCCCTTTAACAAAGTATGCGTACCCCAAACTGCCCATTACTTTTAATGTCTTTGGATTGTTTTCGCCCTGGGTGCGTTGACGTCCGGCCAATTCCTGTTGGTATTGAGATATTGCTTTAGAGAAATCCTTATTAACAAAGTATGTGTAGGCCAGACTGTCCATTGTATCCAGTGTCTTGGGATGATCGTCGCCCAAGGTACGTTTCATTACGGTTAATTCCTGTTCATAGAGTGGAATCGCCTTATCCCATTCTTTTTTTGCGCGGTAAGCAAATGCCAGATTATCCATCAATGTAAGCGTACGTGAATGATCCTCGCCGAGCTTGAGTTTTATCGCAATCAGAGTTTTTTCGAATAGGGATATCGCTTTGTCAAAATCGCCATTCTTTGTGTATGAGCCAGCCAATCCGCCCATTGTGATAAATATTTCGGGGTGATCTTCTCGCATATTGAGTTTTTGCCTGGCCAGGGTTTGTTCAAAAAGAGAAATCGACTTATCCAAATCACCACTGCTTTTGTAAGCAAAGCCCAGCCCCCGCATCACTTGGAGCGTCATAAAATGGTCTTCGCCCAGAATGAGTTTTTGCCTGGGCAGTACTTCTTCGTAAAGCGAAATCCCTTTGTCCAGCTCGCCGTGTAAAATGTAATAACGGGCCAAAGCAGATTTTGAACTGAGTGAAGTCAGGTGATCCTCACCATATTTTGCTATTTGTTTTGCCAGTATCTGTTTTTGTAGAGAGATTGCTTTTTCCAAACCCAAATCGCCCCTGGCACAATAGGCACTGCTCAACCAACTCATCGATACGATCGTGTCAGGATGGTCGTCACCTAAATATTTTTTACATTTAGCCAAGGCTTCTTCTTGCAAAAAGATTGATTTGTCCAAATCGTCTTTTGCAATGTAAGTATGGGCCAGAGAGATCATCGAAGCCAGGGTCTCTGGATGGCCTTCCCCCAGTATTTCACGGCGGAGTTCAACCGTACGGGTCCCTTGTTCTATTGCGAGGTTGATGTCACCAGACAGTTTATAAGCTCGAAACAGATCATGCATTGAGGATAGCGTTTCCGGATTCTGCTCTCCCAGCTCAACTGTGCGAATGCGAACGGCCTCTTCAGCTGCCGAAAGGCTCATTTTGATTTCCCCCAAACCAAGAAAAGATCTGCTCAGAGTACTCAGTAACGCAGCACGGGCGAGCGGGTCATCGGCCAGACGCGTGTCGAGTTGCGCGTAGGCGCGCTTCAGAACATCCGAAGCAGGCATATCATAGGCGTCCGCGCCCAACGTGGGATCAACGCTTTGAAATGATTCAGTCACGATTTCCAGCACAGCTGTCATACGGCGGGCCGATGTTTCCGCTTCTGTCTGGGCCTGGATTGCTTTGTCCCGCTCTTCATCAGCGCGCTGAGAGGCCATGCGGGCTGCATAGGCTTCGCTGGTAGCCCAGAACGCCAGGTAACTGCTGACGCAAATACCAACCAGCAGCAGTAAAGTCACAGTTGCTGCGAAGCCGAAGGCAACCCGGTTTTTACGAATCAGTTTTTGCAATCGGTAACCTGCCGAGGGCGGGCGGGCTTCGATCGGCTCGTCAGTCAAATACCGCCGGATGTCGGAGGCCAGGCCGTTTGCGGTTTCGTACCGCCGAGACCTGTTCTTTTCCATCGCCTTCAGAACAATCCAGTCCAAGTCGCCCTTCACAATTGTAGAAAGTTTTCGAGGCTCCACTTGACGAACTGACGAGATCGATTCCAGAGAGTCTATGGAATCGCTGATCCGCAAACTCGGCCGTTCGGGTTCTTCTTCCTTAATTCGTTTGAGGATTTCCATGTATCCCGCTTTATGCAGAGACTCATGTTTCAGTGGAGTGCTGCCGGTCAACAATTCGTACAGAATGACACCCAGCGAATAAATATCACTGCGCGTATCAATGTCGACATCATTCAGTTGTGCCTGTTCCGGGCTCATATACTCCAGTGTACCCAGTACCTGACCGTGTGTAGTGAATAACGTCTTCTCGGTCAATCGCTGATTCGTGGCTTTGACCAGACCGAAGTCGATCACCTTCGGAACCGGTTTATCGTCTTGTTGAGTTACCAGAATATTGTTCGGTTTCAGGTCGCGGTGGATAATCCCTTTTTGATGCGCGTGCTGAACTGCACTACACACTTGACTAAGCAGCTCGAGTCGCGCGCGGATCCCCAGTTTGTGATCGTCGCAGAATTTTGTGATCGGGGTCCCTTTGACCAGTTCCATGACAAAAAACGGCCGGCCGGTAGCTGTGGTTCCCGCATCGAGAACTTTAGCGATATTTGCGTGATCCATCATCGCTAGTGCCTGCCGTTCGGCTTCAAAGCGGGCAATCACCTGACTGGTATCCATCCCGGACTTGATGATTTTCAGAGCGACACGTCGATGAACAGGTTCACGCTGCTCGGCCAGAAAAACGACTCCCATGCCTCCTTCTCCCAGCAATTCCAGCAACCGGTAAGGACCAATCTGATCCCCCAGCACTTCACTGTCTGGACGTAGAGACCGAGTCAGTTCAACAGCCGGTGTCCCCGGAACGTGGGTCTTCGTACCGCGCGGTTCGCACTCTGAATCGTTTTGATGTACTTTGTCGTCGCCTGAGACTGGTCGGGAGTCTTCGTCATTCATCATGCCACCACTACTGAGTTTCTGGAATA
>JAGQQP010000585.1 GCA_020426085.1 Planctomycetaceae bacterium
AAAGCCGAGCAGGAAGTCAAAGCAATGGAAAAACTGTCTGATAAATATCGCGACGCATTTCTTTATGCACAAAACCAGAAAGAGATGATTGAGCTGGAAGAGACCTGGTCAGCAACACAGCAGACAGGAGGTTATCAATGATTCGTCCTCTGATTGTGATTATCAGTGTGTTTTGTGTGGCGACGATCATCTCGGAAATTCTGGGACTCAGCTTTTTATGGTTTCGCGGCCATTTGAATGCGGATTCCGTCAAAGATATTCGCATGATTGTGACGGGACAGTCACTGGATGATGTGGAATTAGTTGAGGAAGAAACCAGTCTGCCTTCACGTGACGAAGTCGCAGAAACACGGGCGATGCGGATTCTGGAATTAGCCGCGCGCGAAGATGAAATTGAGATGTTGAAAAGTTCGATTACAGAATCCTCCGATATTCTCAAAAAAGAACGTCTCGTCTTTGAACAGGCAAAAAAGAACTTCGAAGAAGAATTAAAAACTCTGAAAGAACAGAGTCAAAGCATCGCTACAAAGAAAACTCAGTCCGTGCTGGTTGCGTTACCTTCGGGAGATGCGGTTCAGTATCTCATGCAGCTGTCCATTGAGGAAAATATTGAACTGATCAAAGGGATGGACGGCAAGTTCATCGCCAAGCTTCTCAAAGAATTCCTGGTCGCCCCTGATCCGCTGGTTATTAAACGGGGGAAAGAAATTTTCAAAGAGATTTCTCAGGATGAACCGTTTCGCAGCTTCGCTGACGGTGCCTTAGACAAATTGTCCCAGAACAATTGAGGGCACTCGCTGACTCTCTGCTGTGACAGTCGCAGTTCTCTCAGGTCATGCCTGACCTGGCTTCAGCATTCATTAACCCCATTTTAAAACCCCATTTTAAATTGAGATGGGTGTATCGCGTTCCATCAGCGTATCTCTTAATCCAGGAAACTCGGTCCGCATGGATCTGGAGACGCTACGTGATCACGGGACTCCGTCTAATGCGATTTTTCGCTAAAATTGATTTATTTTGTGTATTCTTACGTGATGTCCGGGTGATGATTCTGACGAATAAGATAGTGGTGAAACAGTCAATTCCCGATGTGGATACCACTGCGCGGTTCCCAGGTGAACTGCAGGGAGGCTGTCCTCGGTACTTAACTCTCTTGAAGGTAATGAGAAATGTCAGATTCTCACAAGTTTTCTCTGCTGGATCTACAATCGCTGGATCTCAGTAAATATGCAAAGCAGAAACTTGATCTGAATCAGGGAGCAACCCGCAATCCCGACTCAAGTTATCGCAGACAGTTAAGTGAGTCCCTTACCAGAAAACAGTCGGGAAATTCCGTTGATCAAAAACCGGAAGTTGATACCCGAACAAGGGATTTGAATTCAAAACGCACACCGGTAGAAAAAACGACTCCTGAACCACAGGCTCCCGCTCCGAGCCAGAAGACGACGGAATCAGCGGACAGCCTGCAGCGCGATGATTCGAAGAATGACGCGACTGAAGTGCAGAATCAGACGGACGTTGTCAGTACCAATGTAGAAAAAACGGACGTTTCCAGTGAGCCCGTTTCAGACAGCGATACCAGTCCGGAAGAAAACGGTTCAGACTCAATCAATCCACTGGCTGCCGAAGTACAACAGCCTGTCAAACAGAAAGAGTCGGTTTATTCACTATTCAGCGATTCCGCCGTCACTGATTCCAGGCAGCAGTCACTTCAGGAAGTGACTTCAACTGATGGAGAAATACAACCTCCCGCCAGTTTTCAGTTTTCAGAAAATCAGACTCTGGTTAAGCTACCTACCGAAGTGACGGAAACTAATCCGGAAGGAGCTTACCCGATTCCAGAAGGACTGGCAGCTTTACTGAAGAATCAGAGCGAAGCAGTTTCTTCTACTGAATCGACTCCCATTGAAACGCCGAGTGAACTTGTTCCGGCTGAACAGCAACAGAATCAGACAGCAGAAGCTCTCACTGCACAGGCAACCGGTGATTCTGTAGAAGAGTCCGTTTCCCCGCTGCAGTCGTTGGGGCTCCCGGAGATCAAAATCACAGAGGAATTGAAGCAGGCGATTGAAGAATTCAAGGCGAAAAACTCCGATGACGCAAATGGGGAGACAGCAGATTCGGAAGTCGATATTCAGGCAATCATCCAGCAACGATATCTGAATTCGGATAATGAAAATCAGTCCGATTCCTCTACGGACGAAAATAATCAGGGGGTACCATCGGCAGAGAATACTACGGTAGAAGAAGTATCTCGAACGGTGATTCAACAGTTACAGCAGCCTGTTGAAGCCACTCCCGATACAAAGACCGAAGGCGTAGACGAAAAAGCAGATGCGAAAACTGAGACCGTTGAGGGTGCGACCGATGATGTCACATTTAATCCGGCACATCCGCTATTGAAGACTGCCTCCGATTCTGCGAATCCCCTGCTAACTGAGACAGCCAAAGCCACTCCACAGGGTCACGAAACGACTGCCGGCCAGCAGACTGATCAATCCAGTCTCCAGGTGATCAACGGCAACCAGACTGCGCCGGTAACAAATGAGGTCGCTCCTGCGGCACCCGCGGGGCCGGTGATTGATGTCAAACAGGTCGATCAACTGGTTGAGCGTATTTCTACCGCCGTCAAACAATCGCATTCTACCGGCCAGCAACTGAAGATTCGTTTGAGCCCTCCCGAGCTGGGGACTTTACAGATTGAGGTCTCGTTGAAAAACGGTGAATACACGGCCAAGCTGGAAGTACAGAACCGTCACGCTCAAAAAGTAATTAACGATAATATTGCCCAGTTAAAAGAAGCATTAACAAAAACGGGAGTCTCACTGGATCGTATTGACGTACACATCAATACGGATGCCAGTGAAGACCAGCGTTCCTCGCATTCAGGGACGCAGTCAAACTCAGGAAATGATTTTAATTCTCAGCAATTCTCGGAGAGCCAGCAGGACAGCGAACAACGCTCGGGTGACCAGTCATTTGTCGATGAGGCTGTGAAGCAGGATGAATCTGCAGAACAGGATCGTCCACAGGTCGTTCGTTCGCAGGGAATTGTGACAGAGAATGTCGAAGAAATAGACGTCCAGATTTAAGTCCATTATTCAGGGATGAAGGAGTGCCATTATGGCCGTTGATGGAATTGGTGGAAGCAGCAGTACAGGCGGTACGACTGAAGTCAATGTCGTTGATCCGGATAAAGTCGGCTTCA
>JAGQQP010000586.1 GCA_020426085.1 Planctomycetaceae bacterium
GAACTCTTCCTGGTTCTGCCTCCCGATCACCCCCTGGTGGAAAAACCTCAAATCCGCCTGAACGATATTAAATCGTATCCGTTCGTTCTGCTGGATGAAGCGCACTGCCTGTCTGACAACATTGTTTCCTTCTGCCGTCAACGTTCGTTTCATCCCGTGGCCGTCGAGCAGACCAGCCAACTGGCGATGGTACAGGAACTCGTCTCATTATCACATGGAATTTCCATGATCCCACAAATGGCGCGACGACTCGACAAAACAGATCGTCGCGTCTACCGCTCCATCAGTGGAAACCGGCCTACGCGAAAGATTGCTGTTGTCTGGAATCCTTATCGTTTCCAGAGTCGACTACTGCTGGAATTCAGGAAACGCCTCCACGAGTATTCTCAGACGCAGTGTTCACAGAAATAAAATTCGAAAACCATGCACACGAGGCATGACAGGTATCAACGGATTGCATTAGACATAGAGACTTCAGCTCCATATAGTTTAGCGAGAGGTCCAGGCGATACACTCTGTTCCCTGCCTCGATTGAATTGAAAACGATGTCATCCTGCAAACTCTCAAGGAGCAGTTACCATGGCCGACAAGCCGACGCTGACCACAACCGGCGGTGCCCCCGTCCCAGACAATCAGAATTCCCTCACTGCCGGACCGCGTGGACCGGTCTTGATGCAAGATTACCAGTTACTCGAAAAACTGGCACATCAGAATCGGGAGCGAATTGCAGAGCGGGTTGTGCATGCGAAAGGCTGGGGGGCGCATGGAACCCTGACGATCGAAAATGACATCAGCAGATACACGAAAGCGAAAGTACTGCAGCCGGGCAAACAGACGGAAATGATCGCCCGCTTTTCAACCGTGGCCGGGGAAGCTGGTGCCGCGGATGCCGAACGGGATGTTCGTGGCTTCGCACTCAAGTTCTACACGGAAGAGGGAAACTGGGACATGGTGGGGAATAACACGCCGGTCTTCTTTATCCGCGATGCTTACAAGTTCCCTGATTTCATTCATACCCAGAAACGGCATCCCAAAACGAATCTGCGATCTCCCACCGCGATGTGGGATTTCTGGTCGCTCTCACCCGAATCACTGCATCAGGTGACGATTCTGTTTTCCGATCGAGGTTTACCAGTTGGCGTCAGAAACATGAACGGTTACGGCAGTCATACTTACAGTCTCATCAACGACCAAAACGAACGTTTCTGGGTCAAGTTTCATTTCAAAACCCAGCAGGGTCACCAGCACTGGACCAACGCCGAAGCGGAACAGGTGGTCGGAAAGACCCGCGAAAGCACACAGGAAGATCTGTTCTATGCCATTGAAAAAGGGGACTTCCCCAAATGGAAGTTCCAGATCCAGGTCATGCCGGAAACGGATGCGGACCTCACTCCCTATAATCCATTCGACCTGACGAAAGTCTGGCCGCACGGCGATTACCCCTTAATCGATGTAGGAACGATGGAACTGAATCGCAATCCCGAAAACTATTTCGCGGAAATCGAACAGGCGGCCTTCTCCCCTTCAAACAAGGTGCCCGGCATCGGTTATTCGCCCGACAAGATGCTGCAGGCCCGCGTCTTCTCTTATGCCGACGCACACCGGCATCGCCTGGGAACCCATTACGAAGCGCTCCCCGTCAACGAGCCGCGGTGCCCCGTACATCACTATCACAAAGACGGTGCGATGCACTTCAAATCGAACGGCTGCCCCGTGGACGCCTATTACGAACCGAACTCGTTCAACGGTCCCGTCGAACGTCCCGATGTCGCCGAGCCGCCACTGAAGATTTCGGGTGACGCGGCCCGCTTTGATCACCGCGAAGGCAACGACGATTATTCGCAGCCCCGCGCCCTGTTCAACCTGTTCGATGACGGACAGAAGTCGCGACTGTTCTCCAACATCGCCGCCGCCATGCAGGGCGTACCCCAGGAAATCGTCGACCGCCAGCTCAAACACTTCGAACTGGTTGACCCCGCGTATGCTGCCGGCGTGCGGGACGCGTTGAACGCTTCCTGATTGTGAGCCGTCTTTAAAATAGAAATTCCCCTCCCCAAAGTTGCCCATCGGGAGGGGAGTTTTTTTCTTCTGAAGCAGTCTCATACGGATGCACACCAGTCCGTCACCAGAGCCGCATACCGTTCCCAGATGAGAGGGAAGCGGGTGACATTCGGAATGTGATTCACTTCCAGCAGGTACTTCGCACCGTCGTCGCCAACGATATAATCATTGGCAATCACAGGTAGATCGAAATATTTTGCAAGTGCTCTGGTGTCGTCCGCCAGTTCCACGTCGACTTCCATGAAGTCGGCCGTCGGATCGTGAATCGATTTCAACCAGTCGTCTCCTGCCAGTCGAATCTGTAAGACTTCATCACCCAGCAGTACCACGCGCACCGCATTCCCCGGATAAAAAGGTTCCAGCGTGCTGCTGAATTCAGCGCACCACTCCCCTTTGATCCGTGCTTTGTTTTCACCACAATGCCAGTTGCCCCACTTGGCCACCTGTTCTGTCTTCAGATTCACCACGCTTCCCGCGGGGACGTAACCTCGTCCCCAGCCGGGATAGCGTGTCTGTGACAGGGCTCGCACCAGACAGGCGTGTTTATCGCGGCAGGCCAGCATACCGAGTGGATCAGGAAAACAGGGACCGCCCCACAGAGCGAGTGCCACAAACAGTTCTGCATCTTCTTCAAAGATCCCATGAAAAATCACACGGTCCACGCGCGACTGCCAGCCTCCTGATTCGTTATCAACGTACAACTGCCTATCCTCAACCCGAAAACCAGGCAGAGAGGGATGAGCGATGACGCGACCTGAGATCCGTTGTTTCAGAATATCGATTTCAGGTTCGTCGAATCCAATCAGACAGACATTTTCATGCATGAGACACCAGAGAAAATACAGAATTGATTAAAGTCACCCAGATACAGAATCAGATAAAAGTGGACCGGATGGGAATCGAACCCAACACACCGACTTTGCAAGAGTCAGTCGCCCCCAAGGTACATGCCAGCCCGTAAGTAATAAATAGCAGAGCCCGGAATCGAACCGGGTATTCCAACCTTATGAGAGTCGGCCGGGCACCTGCCCCTCTGCGTAATGTAATAGCCAAGGCGAGATTCGAACTCGCAATCCCTGAGGGAACGACTTTCTGAGAGTCGCGCGTCTACCAGTTTCGCCACTTGGCCATAAGTAAAAGTGCGTCG
>JAGQQP010000587.1 GCA_020426085.1 Planctomycetaceae bacterium
GAGTCTTTTTTTTTTTTTTTTTTTTTATTCGATCAGCTGTTTTCCTTCCGAGTCTCTCTTGAACATTTTCCAGGAATGTGCAAGTTGTTCGTCCATCCATTCGCTCCCAAATGGTACCGAATGTCGTGCGACCACTCGGCTCTGGTGGACCAGTCCCATTTCGGAATGAGAATGTCCCAGGTAGATCACATAACCTGAAAATCGAGTTGCTGCGGGAAAGGCAGACAGTCCTGCAGCCAGTGTGATGGTAGTGGCAAAAGGCGTGAATCCCTGTAAAGAGATCAACTGGGCCGTCAGTTTGTTGAGTGGTGACTGCGAGTCATTGCCTGGTACGATGAATGCACAATATTCTCCATTGTTTCTGGCTTTGGGGAGTACAGACTGAATCAACGTCGAAAGTAACTGGCGGTGCACCGGATCGTTCAATGCCAGTTCACCATTTGCAAACAACGGATAGAGGGGCACATTCGAAAAACGTGAAATCTGTGTTGCATTTCCGCCGGGGATGATCAGCGTTTCTTCGGAATTGAGAAACGGAACACCGATTTTATGCAACATCGCCCGATTTTCACTATTGTCTTCCAGGATCGTATACAACGCTTCGATCGAACGTCGTGTCAGTTTGTGACTCGCGTCATTCTGTAATGTGCGGAGGCAGGTTGAATCGATCTGCAAGGCGCTGCTCATTTAGGTAATACTCCCTGTACTGCCTGCAGCACTCGGTCAAGAATTGTGTAATGCCCCTTTTTCTCTGACTGGCTGGTGTGTCCCAGACGCGTTGAATCAGTGGGTGGCTGTTTTTCTTTACCTGCCTTAGAAGAACTTTGATGTGAGCGGTCAAAGCGGAACGCGGGTGGCTTGCTTTTCTTGTCTCGTGGTTTTTCCGGAGCGATGACCGTACCCGTGCTGGAAAACTCAGGTTGCTCCGGAGTTTTCGAATCTCGGTGGGATTTCTGGTTGAAGTGCGGTCCCTTTAATGTGGGTTCTGCTTTGTCGACTCGCAGAGAACGAGACTGATGTCGTCCATAAATGAATGCTTGCGTAGGAATTTGAGGAGTTTCATCAATCACAGGTATCTGGTTTTCGAGAATCTGTTCCAACAATGATTTTTCCGGCAACGGAGGCAGCGTCTCCCATTGAGTAATGATTGTGCTGTTATCGTCGCGGTCAGCTTGTTCCAACTGAGTAGTGACCTGCTGTTTCCGAGGTTTCCTGTGCAGATATTTCCAGAGCAGGAACGCAATTCCACCGAGCAGAATATAAGCAGTACCGGGAGGCCAGAATGATGCATCTTCCGTTTCGTCGGTTTCTTCATATTTCGACAGGTCTTCGTCCAGACGACGGTCTATTGATTCTACCGGAGGCGCGGGAGCTGCCTTCAGATCCAGGTCTGGAACGGAAGAAGAGTCTGCCAGCAGTTGACTCTTCTCATCAGTTTTGTCATTCAGTATTTCCGTTTTGTGATCTTCCGAATGAGGAGTCACCGGATTGGGAACCTCTGCCAGACTGGCGGCAGTCTGTTGCAACATTGGTCCACGCAGCAGAGGCGGATTGGTTTCTACTTTCAGGGATGAATCTTCAGAGGGGTGTGAAGTTTCTTCCGGATGTGTCACCTTCTGTAATTCGGGAGTCTCTTCTCCGACTGGAGAGACAGATCGCTCCAGAGTTCCCGGTGCCGCTGTTACCTGGAATGGATTTGTATTATTACTTTGTGTGGGGCGTAATCGACGTGGTGCCGGCAGAGATTGTGGAACCATAGACAGATTCAGTACCTGCGGGGATTTTAAAACAATGACAGTTCCCGAGGGGAATCGGGAAGTCAGTTTTCTCGTTTTGAAATCAGTATTACCCCGACTGCGGTAGGGGGGGATGATTTGAATCGACTCAGCCAGTTGAGCATACTGTTCCAGCGGTTGTCGAAGACATTTCAGAATGCCTGCCAGGTCTGCAATTTCAGATCTTACTCCAAAAACAACAGGGCGATCTAACAGGTTGAGAATCGCAATCTGAATCAACTCAGAGTTTCGGGGCTGTTGCAGCTGTGCTGTTTGAGTTGGCGTGCTGAACGATACATTCATGACGTTTGTCGACGATTTCAACGCAATCAGAACATCCCCATGCATGAGGGGAAAATCGATGTCAGGATTGAAAAACAGATCCTGACTGCTGCGACCACCCCGAATCACACGGATGACACCTGAAGAATCAGAGGTGAGCCCGCCCGCTCCCGAGACAACCTGGCTAAGTTGCAGCTCTTCATTTGAGAGTTCATACGCGGCACAGCGATTGAATTCACCCAGCAGACCGACAACAGCAGTCTGTCTGACCTGTTCTTGCGGTAATCCGATTTCACGGACAATGGTTTGCGCACGGGCATCCTGAAATGTTCCCGTGAACAGGAACACGATCAGCAACCTGATACCAACCTGGCGCCAGCTAATCATCCGGCCTTCCTTACGACTATATATATTGAAAAGAGATAATGTGAATGGAGGAGAGGATACCGTATAATCATTAAAATCGGCAGATTCTAACATTCAGCATGATTCAAACTGCCAGTTTTTTGGAAAAAGGAATGATTCGGTGTTGTTGAATTAGATATCAGTAAGTGTTTATTTCAATTTGACTTGAGTGAGTTCGCTATCTGGGGAGGGAACTCATCGCTATCTCGAAATGCCATTGATTTCAAGTGTGGTATTGATTCCAAGTGAAATACGATGTTGCTAGGATAAACAGGCATGTGCCAGCTGATTCTGTTGAGGGCTCTGTACCTTGTGTTCGAGGTCGCTTCAATTGAATGAGAGTTATCTATCTGAAGAAGCAGGAAATCTTGTGAACGTAACTAGTTTGACCGTCGAGAATTATCTGAAGGCGATTTTGCAGATCAGTCTGCAGTCCAGCTCAGAATGGATCAGTACGGGTGAATTAGCCAAATATATGAATGTGGCTCCCGGCACAGTCACCAGTATGCTGAAAACTCTGAAACAGTCTAAACTTGTCGAGTATCGACCTTACGAAGGGGCCAGTTTAACCGACGCAGGTAAACAGTCTGCCATCCGGGTTTTGCGACGGCATCGACTGATTGAATTGTTTCTGTTTCAAACGTTGAAGCTTTCCTGGGATCAGATCCATGCGGAAGCGGAAAATATGGAACACGCAGTGAGTGATTTCCTGGTGGACCATATTGATGAATACCTGGGATTTCCT
>JAGQQP010000588.1 GCA_020426085.1 Planctomycetaceae bacterium
GAGTTTCGCCCGTCCTGATACAATGAGCAAAGTGCTCAGTCGCTGTCTGTAACGAGAGCACCGGACATTGAACTTTGACTTCGGCCCCTTCCGGTTGATCTGCGGTGGCCAGCATCAGGCGTCCTTTTTTCTGCGGCTCCACTATATACGTGCCCTGTGTACCGTAAATGGCAGTGGCGTAAGCAGTCAGTTTCCCCACTTGCGACCATGAGCCTTCCGCTGTCGCCATCCCTTCTGGATAATTCATGACGATGATGGCGTTGTCTTCAACTCCCAGAGGTTCGGGGCGAAACGATCCGCCGCTTGCCAGAATGGATTCCGGAAAACCCATCAGACAACTGGCCAGCACGCAGCCGTAACAGCAGTAGTCCATCATCGCACCGCCACCATTGCGCTCAGGGTCGAACAACCATTCACAAAAATAGTCACTGCAACCAAGTTCTTTCGGTCCCGCATGTGCAGCGCGATATTTAACCTGCCAGATCGCACCAATTTCACCGGCCAGCGCAGCATTGACGGCATGCTGCATTTGAGGCCACCAGGCGAACGGCCAGTTCACCATCAGGCAGACGCCCTGCGCACGCGCGGTTTCCAGCATCTGTTCTGCCTGTGCGAGATTCGCTGCCATCGGTTTTTCAATCATCACCGACAGACCGCGGTTCAATGCCTGAATCGCTAACGCCGCTCCTTCCTGATTACTGCTGAAGATATAGACGCCGTCCAGTTCATGACTGGAAAACAATTCCTCTGCCGAAGCGTATGCAGGGCAACCATATTCCGTCTGGATTCTCTCACGCAAAGGCGCGTTCGTATCAAATGCAGCGACGAGTTCCGCGTTTTCTGAATGTTGCAGTTGAGGCAGGTGGTCCCAGACGTGATCGTGGATCAGTCCCAGAATTCCAATTCGCAGTGGTTGAGTGGTCATGGTAACGCTCTGTTGATTAAATAAGAAAAGGGAACGACTGTTGGGATTAACCTGCCTGGTGATTCGTCGAGTTCAGAAAGGCAGTAAACTGGTCTTTCTTCTGCTGTACCTGTTCTTCAGTGTAAGGCTCACTGGGAGATTGTCCCCAGACTGGAGCGGGCCAGTAAGGATCACTATGCTTGCGGCCGATCACATGAATATGAAGCTGACTGACGACGTTTCCCAGCGTGGCTATATTCAGTTTATCCGGTGCGCAGGTCTGCTGGATGAAGCGGGCGACCAGATTGACTTCGTTGAGAATCGCGGTCTGCTGCTGGAAAGGGAGGTTGGTCAATTCAATTTCTTCACAATGCGGGACGAGGATGAACCAGTCGACCAGGGCATTGTTCAACAGTAACAGTGTCGATTCTGTCAGTTCACAGATAACATGGCAGTCTGCTTTCAGCCGCTCGTCCAGTTTCATGTTTTCAGCTCTTTAACATGGGGAAGTAAATTATCGATTGATCAGAAACGTCGCCATATGATCAAAGAAGGGTTCCAGTGTCTGTCTGACCTCGTCGGCCAGTTCGACTTCCTGCATGGCGGCAGTCATCAGTTCCATCCAGCGGTCGCGGGCACTTTGATCAATGGCAAACGGCGCATGTCGCATTCGCAGTGCCGGATGCCCCCGTTCTGTCAGATAACGTTGTGGTCCACCCAGTCGGTACACCAGGAATTCCTTCAGCCGATATTCTGCTCCGTCCAGATCGTCAGCGGGATACATCGGGCTGAGGATCTCGTCGCTACGGACGCCACGATAAAAGGCGGCGACCAGTTGTTCCAGCTGTGATTCTCCCAGGTGATCAAACAGTTCTTCTACCGAAAGCGGGCTCATTTGTATTCGAGTGTCCTGTACTCATATGTAAAATGAAAAGTTCGTTTTAAAAGTTTCCAGTTCAGAAGCTTCTTTTTCAATGATGTATGGTATCTTAGAAGCTGGTCGGGAAGATTCCTACTCAACGGATGTGTCACCTTTGTTTTTTCCCAGCGGTAGATTCTGAGGAATTCAACATGCGGCGTTACCTGTTTCAGCTGCTGATTCTGTTTATGTCTGTGGTCTGTAGTGAAAATCTCTACTCAGCAGAACCGCTCTGGAATGATTTCGTGCAGAGCCCCTGGTTTGCAGAGCAGTATCAGTATCTAAAGCCGGGGCCGGAAGTGCGGGCAATCATTGTTGCGCCCCGTCCTGAAAGAATAAAGCCGGAGCGTATCAATCGAGTCGTGCTGTTTGCCACGCCGAACGGAAACACGATGGAACAGACACTGGGATGTGAACTGAAAGAAGGGCGCGACTGGCATTTTAATATTCAGCACATTGCAGCCCAGCATCGTCAGTGGCAGTCGTTGAATGAGCGTGAGAATCTGATTCTGGTCTGCCTGGATGCAAAAGGCTTAAGCTGGCCGGGCTGGAGAGCCCGCCATCCTGACAATCCTCGTTTGATTCGCGATGTGATCGCCGAGATACTGAAACAGATTCCGCTCAAGGACCCACGGCTCACACTGGCCTGCCACAGTGGCGGGGGTAGTTTTTTATGGGGATTTCTGAACGGCTCTGAAACGATTCCCCCTGAAGTGGACCGTTTCGTGTTTCTCGATGCGAACTATTCCTTCAGCACCGCCGATGGGCATGGGAAAAAGTTTTCCGACTGGTTACAGGCTGACAAAGGTCGCAGTCTGATTGTGATGGCCTATGATGATCGCAATGTTCTGTTTCGCGGCAAAAAAGTGGTCAGTCCCACCGGAGGCACATTTCGAGCGACTCAACGCATGCGGGATGAATTCGAAAAAACATTCACATTCAAGGAATCGGCTGCGGGAGATTTTAAGGTCGCGACTGCGCTTGCGGGGCGCATACGGTTATTCGTCCATCAGAATCCCCGCAATCAGATTCTGCATACACAACTGGTGGGAGAAATGAACGGTTATCTGTATGCAGTCACGGTGAATACTGCGGAAGCAGAGGAGAAACTGCCTGTTTCGCCTCGCAGTTACACGCGGTGGATTCAACCCGAGCCGTTTACGACGCCCGAAGAGAAAGCGGCTCCCTGAGAAGCATCCGATTAAAACAGGGGTTGCTTTCCAATAATGCGTCTGATGACCGCCCATTGACCGGCGTGCATCATCCAGTGGGTGGCTTCGCCTGCAAACACACATCCTACTGTGGGGCCGAGGTAGCTTACCGATTCCGGAGCGGGTTGCATCAGTTCTTCATCACTGAACTTCGACAGCGCATTGAG
>JAGQQP010000589.1 GCA_020426085.1 Planctomycetaceae bacterium
GAAGCCATGGGCAAATTACTGCTCGTTGGTGCTGACACTCAGGTTCGTGCAAGCCTTGACGATCTGATGGCAACTGAAGATTTCAAGATTGAATACGCCGTGAGTGGTTTTGAAGCTGGTATCCAGGCTGAATCACTGCACCCCGACTGCGTGATCGTTGATTTCGCAATGGGTCGCAATGAAGCTCTGATGATCGCTCAGAACCTGCGAAGAAACAAAGACTACACAGACTCTGTTCTGATTGCCCTGCTGAGCGATGAAGATAACGCCAGCGGTTTCGACAGAACATTGTTCAACGAAACTTTCCGGAAACCATTTGACGCAGCATTACTGGCCGAACGGATTCGGACCTTGGTTGGACGTAAAAAGCAGATCGCCTAATAGACCGGGCAGGAATGCCTTAAGGTGAGCATGCCAGGGTCGTGTAGTTCTCGATATTATGGACGGTGTCGGGAGAGCGACCCACTGGACAACCAGAACAATCGCAAAGGGATTTGCTGGTTTGCGTGAACGACTAAACCCGGCCAAGAGGTCAAACTCTTGGTCGGGTTTTTTTACGCGCTGACTTTCTGCATAATGACGGGTATGAAACAAGATAAGCCTTCCCCCGACTCGATTGCTCCACGGCCACCTGCTGCCCTCTTCTGGTATCTGTTGCTGGCGGGACTGTCGTTTTTACTGGTGGGCTCTCAGCTGGATTGTGCAGACGATCTCAGTTTCACCGGACCCGGGCCGGGCATGACGGTAGATGAACCCTTTAATGTCGGGCAGGGCGTGTTTCTCGTGCGGGCGATACGCGTGTATGGTCTGGGGATTATCGACCCGGAAAGTCTGCGGGAAATCTTTGAACATCCCAACTACCTGCCTGACCATCCCCCCCTGGGACGATTTCTGATCGGCCTGGCACACGAGTCGGTTGCAGGACTGGCTGGTGACGATGGTCGTCCGTTTGTCGTCACTTATGGCAGATATGCATCGGCGGCCTGTTTTGCCTGCCTGGTCTTTGTTGTCGGCTGGTTTACTTTTAAGCGGTCAGGTCACGCGGGGGCACTGATCGCCGCCGGTTCACTCCTGGCACTGCCTCGTCTGTTCGGGCATGCTCATCTGGCGGCTCTGGAATTGCCGACCGCGTTGTTTTATGTGATGGCGGTTCTGACTGTTGTCCAATGGTGGGATACAGATCTGGCACCGACGAACAAACGCGCCTGCCTGACCGGAATTCTGCTGGGGCTGGCGCTGCTTACCAAAATTCAGGCCATCCTGATTCCCATTCCCGTGATCGTCTGGGCGATCTGGAAATGGCGACAGCACGCATTACTCCCTTTAATCTGCTGGGGCGGCGTGGGGTGCCTGGTTTTCTTTGTCGGCTGGCCGTGGCTCTGGTTTGATCCGGTCGGGCACCTCAGCGAATACCTGGGCAGAACAACCGGACGGGCGGCATTGTATGTGGAATACTTTGGAACAAAATACGCCGACCGTGATCTCCCCTGGCATTATGCCTGGGTGATGTTGCTGACCACGATTCCCGTCGGGCTCCTGATCTGCAGTGGTTTTGGTGTTACAAAGCTCTGGCACGATTTCAAAACAGAGCAGCAGAAGCGACCGACGGCAGGGCTCCTGCTATTTCTGTCTCTGTTGTGGCCTCTGATCTTATTCACGCTGCCCGGTGTCACCGTGTATGATGGCGTGCGACTGTTTCTGATGGTCTTTCCGCTTTTGGCAATCTTAATCGGGCTGGGGGCGACAACTGTGATTGACTGGTTGACCCAACGCTTCCGTCAGAAAGTTGCCATCGTGACAGTGACTCTTTTGTTGCTGACACAGTTCACCGGTTCTTTGTTGTATGCCCCCTGCTGGCTCAGTTATTACAGTCTGCTGACAGGCGGATTGAGCGGTGCTGACAAGATCGGCATGGAAGCAACCTACTGGGGGGATTCGCTGACCGCGGATCTGCTGGCGGAAGTCGTAGAGGAAGTTCCGGACAACAGCATCATTCAAATCGCACCGATTCTGCATCCCGCCTGGCTGCAGATGCTGCAGGAGACACCAGAGATCAAACGCAAGGGGATTCAACTCATTCCGTTTCAATCAGAACGACCGGTCTCGCAGTACGTGATATATTTTCAGCGGAATCCCTACCTGCCTGAACTGCTGCAGACACAGAGTTCAGACAGGTGGACGGTGCTGAAAGAAGTCACTCGCCAGCAGGTGGCGCTGGGCCGATTGGTCTCTCTGAAAGAATTTCGCTGAACCACTATTTATCGACGGGGAGCGCCGGGTGGAATCCGGGGATCTTACAGGGAATCCGGTACAGTCCACTTCCCGCGGTGATATAGAGCGTGGAAGCGTTATCGCCGATTCCAAACGTGCAGTTGGTCGGCAGACTTGGCGTTGGAATGTAGGCCAGCTCTTTGCCTTCCGGTGAAAAGACCACAATGCCAAATCGGCTCTCTGCTCGAAACGCGGCGTAGATGTTGCCTTTCTCGTCGACAGTCATGCCATCAATGCCGGTCTCTTTGGTGCCGAAGTCGGCCAGGATTTTTTTCTTGCCGAGCGATCCATCCTTTTTAATGGGGAACGCATTGAGTGTCATCCGCAGTTTGGGTTCTTTGGGTGGTTCTTTTTCCAGTCCGCTGGCACCGTTGTCAGTCTCTGCGACATACAGGGTTTTTCCATCGGGTGAAACCACGACACCATTTGGCTTGGTGATATCAGTGGTGGCGCGATGTACGGTTTTTGTTTTGGGATCGTAGCGAAACACACTCATGTGATCGAGTTCGAGCGGTTCGTGTCCGACATAGCGGGGATCGGTAAAGTAGACCCAGCCTTTAGGATGAATCACCAGGTCGTTCGGGGCATTGAATTTCTTGCCTTCAAACTTATCGACAATCGGTTTCACTTTCCCGTTCTTCGTGATTTGTGCCAGACACTGTTTTCCGTTATTGGCACCACAGGCGGCGAGCATCTTGCCCTTTTTATTGATCATCAGCCCATTACTCTGTCCGCTGTCGGCACTGAAGACGGTGGTCTTTCCAGTAGCGGGATCAAAGGCCATGATCTTGCCTTTTCCGCCCGCAAAGTTGATATCACTGAAGTAGATAATGCCGTCCATGCTGACGCAGGCACCTTCGGTGAAACCTTTATCGACCCAGAGTTCTTCCAGCTTTGCATCTGGGGAGACAATGGAAGCATCTCCGGTT
>JAGQQP010000058.1 GCA_020426085.1 Planctomycetaceae bacterium
TTTCACAAAGCGCTAGTGGTGAAAAGATCTTCCATGTAAGAGATGAAGGCTATCAGGTCGGGCAGAAAGAAGCACGCGGCCCCAACACACGCAAACGCTTGAGCTTCCATACAGACCGCTGTGATGTCATCGGTTTTCTCTGCCTGCAGCAGGCACTTTCAGGGGGAAATAATCAGCTGGTCAGCTCCGTTTCCCTGTTCAATGAAATGCGTCAGCGTTTTCCCGAACTGACGAAAATCCTGATGCAGCCTTATTATTATCTCCGACATAATGTCGATACAGGAAATCAGAAACCGTTCTGCCAGCAACCGGTCTTCTCTGTTCAGGACGGACATTTTGCCGGTAGTTTTTTACGGGTTCTGATTGAACGTGCTTATGCCTCGCCGGAACTTCCCGATATGACACCGCAACAGCGAGAGGCGCTGGACCAGTTGGAAGCGGTAGCTGAATCTCCCGAATTCAGTGTCACCTTCCGGCAGGAACCGGGTGACTTGCTCTTCCTGAACAACTGGGTCACATTTCATCGTCGTGATGACTTTGAAGACGCGGAAGAACCGCATTTGAAACGACATTTACTGCGCGTCTGGTTAGCTGTTCCCAACAGTCGTCCTTTGAACCCGCTGTTTGCAGACAATTATGGTAACACGGAAGCCGGTGCAGTCCGCGGAGGCATGTTGCCTTCCCGTTGAAATTCTCTTCTAAATGTTGCGGGATCTGCCTCACTATATCCCCCTTGATTCGGGCTTGTGACAGACCGGGATTCCGTTAAAATTCAGAATCCCTCTGTTTCTGTTCCTGTTCAGATCTTGAATCACATGATTCGTAATTCGCAGCCGCAAGATGACCTCTCTCGTGAATCCGATCAAAGCGGACACACGTTCGAGCGCATTGTCTTAGACGAGATTCATCCTGATTTTCTCGACACTCTGGATCAATCAGCGGTTCCGACTGTAACCGGCGTTAGAAAAATCATCTACCTCATCCTGGCTGCCCTGTTTTTTATCCTGGGTGTACTGGGGGTTGCCTTACCCGTTCTGCCAACCACACCTTTTCTCTTACTGACCAGTTATTTTCTCATCAGAACCTCTCCGCGATTAAATGCTGCTCTGCTGCGGTCGCCTGTTCTGGGACAGGTTCTGAAAGAATGGCAACAGGATGGAGGTGTGCGTCTGAGTGTCAAAATCCAGGCGATCTCAATTGTAGTACTCGTCATTGCAGCCACTTTGCTGTTTTCGCCACTTTCTATCCTGCTGAAATCCCTGCTGGTAATCCTTGCCTGCATCGGAATCGTGGTCGTAATTCGCCTTCCCGGTCTCCCCTGAAAAAACTCAACAGTACACTGAGTTCCCTCTCCCAGGTACCCTGACCAACTTTGATTCGGGACGACTGAATCCTTACAAAATCGGGTGCATCCTCTACCGGCATCGACTAGAATAAGCCCAGCGATTCAACATTCACTTGAGTCCAGTATGGCATTCATGTCTCAAAAACATTGGATTCGAATCTTAATCATTCTATGAATGGCATCATTGATTCAGACGCATACCAGCATTAATTCCACAACAAGGAGTCCAGAAGATGCAACGTCGAGATTTTCTGAAAAACAGTCTGGCAGCAGGTAGTGCTGCCCTCATTGCCGGCACTGCTGCTCAAGCTGCGGGAGAAGACCAGCCCAAACCATTCCAGCTCAAATACGCTCCCCACTTTGGCATGTTTAAAAATGCTGCCGGCGATGATCCCATTGAACAGCTGAAATTCGCCTCCGACCAGGGTTTCACAGCCTGGGAAGACAACGGCATGAAAAAGAAACCCAAAGAACTGCAGCAGAAAATCGCAGATACGATGGAAAAACTCAATATGCAGATGGGTGTCTTCGTCGCCCATGGCTCGATTGGCAAAACAACGTTCACCCGCAAGGACAAAGAAGTCTGGGATTCCGTTCTGAAAGACATCAAGGAATCGGTCGAAGTCGCCAAACGTGTCAATGCAAAATGGATGACCGTCGTTCCGGGAAATCTGGACGAAGGCCCTCGCAGTCGCCTGGCAGAAGGCTATCAGACGGCCAACGTGATCGAATTACTCAGACGCTGTGCCGACATCTTTGAACCGCATGGCATGGTGATGGTCCTGGAACCATTAAACTGGTTTGCCAATCATGGCGGTGTATTCCTGCAGGGTTCTCCTCAGGCCTATGCGCTCTGTAAAGCAGTTGACAGCCCTTCCTGTAAAATTCTGTTTGACATTTATCACCAGCAGATCACTGAAGGAAACCTGATTGTCAACATCGACAACAGCTGGGATGAAATTGGCTATTTTCAATCCGGCGATAACCCGGGCCGTAAAGAACCGGGCACGGGCGAAATCAATTATCTGAATGTCTTCAAGCACATTCATTCCAAAGGATTTGACGGAATTATTGGAATGGAACACGGTAATTCCAAACCGGGCAAAGAAGGTGACATGGCCGTCATTGAAGCTTACAGAGAGGTAGACCGGTTCTAATATGACTCAGAAAAAAGCAAAAAATGTTCTCGGCACCGAACTGGAAACCTGTTCGATGGATCCTGTCACCGGATTTTATCGGGACGGCTGCTGTAATACAGGAGCGTCTGATATGGGGCTGCATACAGTGTGCATCGAAGCGACAGCAGAATTCCTGGAATTCTCAAAGGAACGCGGAAATGACCTGAGTACGCCGCATCCCATGTACGACTTTCCGGGCCTGAAACCGGGAGATCGCTGGTGCCTGTGCGTCGAACGCTGGAAAGAAGCACTCGAAGCAGGAATGGCACCACGAGTCAAACTGGAAGCCTGTCACATTTCAACACTCGAATTTGTCGACCTCGAAGATCTGCAGAAATACGCTGTCGAAGTCTGACGGTTCTGAATAACCTTCTCAGATAAAAAAACCACGGAGACCAACATCAGGGCTCCGTGGTTTTTTATTAAACTCTGAATTGCGGGATTCCCCTACTTCGCTTTCAGCATGAAGATTTCGCTGAAGGAAGAAGTAAGAAACATTTCGCCGTTCTGATCGGTTCCAAATGTCATCACCGGAATACTGGGAGATTCAATCACGTGATTGGCAGTCACCTTCTTACTCTGGGCATCGTAGTTCAACGCCCAGAATTTCCCGGAGACATAATCACCATAAATGTAGGATCCTACGATGGCGGGAATTGCTTTCCCACGATAAACCGTACCCCCGGTGATGGACTTGCCGACTTCATGATCGTATTCCCAGATTGGCTCAATCAAATGCTTACGGGGTTCGACACCATTCAGTCCAAAAGGATGCTTCCCTTCGCGAACGGACCAACCGTAATTTCCGCCTTTGACAATCAGATCAATTTCTTCCCAGACCCCTTGTCCGACATCGCCGGCCCACAGCACACCGGTTTTGGTATCGAAAGCAATCCGCCAGGGGTTTCGCAATCCATACGCCCAGATTTCTTTACGGATGGTCGGGAAAGTTGCTTTCTTCCCGTCCTCGAACGGGTTGTCTTTCGGAATCGCGTAGTTCAATCCTTCCGATTTATGATCCACGTCAATCCGGCAGATACTGCCCAGGACACTGGAAAGATTCTGTCCGTTATGAAAAGCATCTCCGCCTGCTCCGCCGTCCCCAAAGGCAATATACAGCATGCCATCTGGCCCAAAGACGATTGTTCCACCGTTATGATTCCAGGCAGGCTGTGCAACTCGCATCAGAACTTCTTCTGAATCGGCAGCCGCTTTATCGGGATTATCTTTGGAGACCTTAAAGCGGGAAATCACGGAATAATTATGGGATTTACCAGGCGTACTGTAGTAGACGAAAAACTCACCGTTAGATTTGTAATCGGGGTGAAAAGCCAGTCCCAGTAAACCTTCTTCGTTCTTCTTATCGTGGTAAGAGACTCGTTCCGAAATATCGAGAAACAACTTCCCTTCTTCCAGATCTTCATCTTCTGGTGTATTGGGAACTACAAAGATCTTCCCTTTTTGAGCGGCAATAAACAGACGGTTCGAATCATCGCCTGCATGCGTAATGACAATCGGCCGGTCAATTTTCAGGTAGGGAAATACTTTCACGATCTTTACAGGAGCCGGAGAAGTATCAACCTGTTCTTCAGCAACCAGCGATGGCGTGAAACACAACGTAAACAATAACAGCAGTGTAGAAATTGATTTCATTAGATGTCTTCTTTGTAATGGTTTGGAATTAACAGGTGGGACAATCATGCAAAGCTGTCCACCAGAATAGAAAAAACAGTTCGATGATGCTACTGATTGACGAGTCAACTTTAGTGTGACATTCAAAAAACAGAATTACTGTTTTTGCAGCAGGACGGGACGCAGCCAGTTGACGTGATCATCCATGTCTGCATTCTTACCAAACTCGACTTTCAGAATCAGTTCCTGAGCGCCAGTGACATCGATGCGCGGGACTTCAACCAGACGCAGCTGGTTATCTGAAAGTGACTGCTGAAAAACGACGCGCTGATCCACCAGAATGAAAACATCCACGTCCCCCCGACCGGTCGTCGCTTCATCCAGACCAACCGCTGTCTGAAATCCTGCATACTTTCCATCCAGTTGATACTGTAACTCGCCTGCGCTATGCATCCCCAGACCAGAGAAATATTCTTTCCCCTCAGTCACCAGAGGGCCACGGAGTACATTGCGATTCCGTTCCCAGTTCCATTTCTGGCTGAAATAAGGAGTGAACCGGTATGCGGCAGGATCCAGATCGGAAACCGGAATCGACTTCCCACCCCGAGGAGTAATTGTTTCGATCATACTCATCGGACAGACAAGACTGGCACCGAATAAGGTCTTCGCCGAAACCGTTTCCTGACTCAATGCCAGCTCCGATACCGTCACACGCGTTCCGTTCGTCAGGTTCAGAACATACCGCAGCTGTTTCGGCTGTGGAAAATTAACCAGTTCCGGATTAAAACAGAAACACTGAATCCCCCCGCGCGGAACGGAAGTTTCTCCTGCAGCTGAGTCAAAACGGAATGAGTTCTCGTTGAAACCGATGAACTCACCCTGCAGATGATCTCCATTTTTCAGAAAGAAGAGATCATCATTTTGCTTCGGTCGGTCTGTTTTTTTCAGCAACTCGACTTGTGTGACTCGCGACGCAGGCCAGTCAAAAAAAGCAGTCGTGACCGTCTCCAGAGGTACACGCCATTCCGGTTGCTCCGGAAGTGCATTCAAACGAACCAGCAGAAAATCTTCTTCAGAACGAACCAGATCCCCCCAAATGCGATCATTGTTTGCCAGAATCAGCATCCCCGTTTTTTTCCAGGGAAGGCGGGCATGGTCCAGATTGACACAAATGACATCAGCGGCTGGGACAGTCTTGCTTTCCGTATTCAGTTGCAATGTCAGCTGGTTCTGCTTGATTTTTGTCAACGTCCCATTCAGTTTTTCACCACTGACCAGCTCCAGTTCCGCAGCCTGTACCGGATTCAGTAACGTAAGTCCGAGGAGCATGTATAAAATGAAGGGTACGACAGATCGCATGAGGTCACCAGAGACAATTAAAGCGAATAATTTCAACGCTGGAAGATCGGTATATTATTCCGGGGAATCTGTAAAACGATACACGACATGGCGGTACTGTATTCCACACAGTTGGAACTGTCCGGTCTCCAGCTGCCACTCGACATCTGCCCGGAGATAAGCTCATCACGAATTGCGGAATACCAGCCTTCCCAGTAATTTCTCCCTGCCTGCCACATCGCCTGGACGGCGTAATACTGTCCGTAATAGTAGTGGCTGCCGCGAAAGTAGCGCTGGTTCGGCAGATGCCGCATCAGGTACCCCAGTCCATTTTCGATTTCGGGACCTTCATAGATGCCTGCACTGTATAAGGCAACAACGCCGGCAGCGGATCGGGGAAACTCACTCTCTGCCTGGCGAACCAGCTGGTAGCGAAATCCGCCATCCGGGTTCTGGCTCTGCTTCACATAATCAATACAGCGATCAATAACATCCTTAGAAATAAAGATCCCGCAATTCCGCGCCGCCCGCAGCGCCATGATCTGACAGACGGTCACAGAAAGGTCCGCGTCTTTACTCTCCGGCGTATAACGCCAGCCCCCTTTGGAATTCTGCGATTTCACAATCAACTCAACCGCTTTCTCCAGTTTCGCACGGACATCCTTGCTGTGAGTCATTCCATAGACTTCCGCCAGAAATAACGTGGCAAATCCGTGACCGTACATCGGCCCGTGAGAAATACTATCGGGCGAAATGATATAACCTGAAGGCTTGCAGGAAGCCAGAATAAAATCGACCGCTTTCTGCACCTGGATTCCATACTTGCCCCTTCCGGGAGTATTTCCATCTGCAAGAAAAGCCATCCCACACAGTGCCGTCACCGCGACATTACTTTTAAAGGTGGAACCTGACCCAAAAGAACCATCAGAATGCTGGCGCTCCGCCAGAAACTGCAGACCACGACTGACGGCAGTTCGCGTTGGCAGGGTGTAATACTTCTTCCCCTGGGCATCGATGGAACGGTTAATCTCCGCCTGAGCCATCAAATTTGCCTGTCCCCCTGCGATCAAAAGACCTGAAACAAGCAGGAGTCTCGCAATGAGAGTGCGAATGACTGGTCGTTGTTTGTTGTAAAAAAATCGATATCGCAAAATAGCCACTGACCCTGAACAGAGTTGAAAGCTTCGTCTCACTTACAGCATTGTACGATATGTCAGGGTAATGAAAAGCAGTAGTCAGTAAAAAGCGGCACACATCCGATTATGGACGGATCACTTCCGGATATTTCGAATTGCCATCTGACAGCTGAGGCACAGGATGCAATGCCTCTCCCGGACGTGGCTGAACGTAAGGTCGTGTGCGAATCGACTGTTCGATTGCCAGTCGGGACTCGGTCCGCTGTGTACTGAAATCACGCGGCCGCACAACTCCTGGTCCCAGAGCACTGGAAGGGAGTGGATCTTCCAGTTCCAGCATTTTCCTTTCTTCCATTTTATCGCTGCGAGTCATTGCCTGGCGCCCCGAAAAAATACGGGAAATCCGCGTATTTGAGGCATTAATGCAGCCCGTACACACAGGCAGCAATAATGTGATCAGCAACAATCGAAAACAGGGATTCATAAAACAGGGTACTCAGAAAAAATCAGGCTGGTCCCCAGGATGAGAATCAGGCCGGAACGGGCTCTGGGATAAGGGAAGAACTATAACAGATGCCACATACGCCGAATAGACCGGTTTTTCACACATCTGTAACCGTTTCTTTGTCATAACTTACTCGTATTTCTATATTTATGAATGTACAATCATGATCACGACTCTGGGGATCAGGAAAACCTGCTTTTTCGAATGGTAAGCTGCTGCTGACGCTGGAAGTAGAGCCGAATTCGGAATAGCATCCTCAGTAACGAAGCAATATGACTTCGCAAATCGAAATTGAACTGGAATAAGGATGAATTCTGCTCTTATGTCTACTCCTCCCAAAGTCTGTGTGTTACGTGCCCCGGGCACCAACTGCGATATCGAGACAGCACATGCATTTGATTTGTGCGGAGCCGAATCGAGGCGGATTCATCTGTTAAAACTTCTGGAAAATCCCAGCCAACTGAACGACTATCAGATTCTCTGCCTCCCCGGAGGCTTCAGTTATGGTGACGATGTGGGAGCAGGCGTCATCTTCGCCAGTCACCTCCAGGGACAACTGGCTGATGTGATTGGCAACTTCCTTGCGGCAGATAAACTGGTTCTGGGTATCTGTAACGGATTTCAGGTTCTGCTCAAGGCGGGTATCCTGCCCGGCGGTGCAGTGGGCTGGCCTCCCCAGGCAGAAAAGACCCGTGACGCCACACTGACCTGGAACACAAATGGAAAGTACACATCCCTCTGGGTCAATCTGGGAGTCGTAGCGCCACAAAATGTGTTCCTGCAGGGAATCGATCAGATCGAACTGCCGATCGCACACGCCGAAGGTCGCATTGCCGTCAGCGATCCTGCCATCATCGAAGGCTGGAAGGAGAATCAACAGATCGCCATGTGTTACCGGGCTGCCGGGGATGCCGAAACGACACTGCAGGAAGAAATCCTTCCCTACCCGGTGAACCCGAACGGCTCTGCTTATAACATTGCCGCTTTGAGTGATCCTGCCGGTCGCGTACTGGGATTGATGCCTCATCCAGAACGATTCCTGTTCGCCACACAGCATCCGCAGTGGACGCGTCTGGGACTCACCGGTGAAGGGGCCGGCATGCAGCTCTTCCGCAATGCCGTCAACTACTTCGCGTAGCTTCAATCGACACTGTCAATTCGTCAATTTCAACAGCAGATCATCGTCGACAAGCTCTCCTTTGGGGAGTTCTTTGATGGCCTGCAGAACGCGTTGCACGACCTGCTCGGTAGGTTCTTTCCCCAGTTCATGCAGTCGATGCAGGATCGCTTTTCGGCCGCTATGCCGCCCCAGCACCAGTCGGATACCGGTCTCACCAACCGTCTCCGGTCGATAAGGCAGATAAGTATCTGGATTCTTCAACAGACCATCCTGGTGAATACCTGCTTCGGTCGCAAAGATATTACTGCCGGCAACCGGTTTCATCGGAGACAGTGGAATCCCGGTCAGCTCTGCTACCAGCTTACAAAGGGGGGCCAGTTGAGAAACATCCAGATGATGTGGACGCTGGTATTCTTCCTGATGCAGTTGCAGCGCCATCGCCACTTCTTCCAGCGCCGCATTCCCCGCCCGTTCACCAATTCCATTGACCGTGCACTGCACTACATTTGCACCGGCGTCAATACAGGCCAGGGTATTCGCCACTGCCAGCCCCAGATCATTATGAAAATGAACCGCCAACAGTACGTTTTCGATTCCAGGCACTTCATCCTGAATCCGACAGATAAAATCCTGCGCTTTCCAGGGTGTCAGGATACCCACCGTATCCGGAAACCCAATGGTTGTCGCACCGGCGGCGATCGCTTCCCGGTAGACTTCACAGAGAAAATCCACTTCGGTCCGACTGGCATCCTCCGGGCTGAACGCCACAATGTCAAACTTGTCGGCGGCATACTGGATGCTGTCCACGATCAGTTTCAAAACTTCCGTTTTGCTTTTTTCCAGCTTGAACTGACGATGTAACGGGCTCGTACCACAAAACAGACTGACACCTCGTTTGTGAGGTGGATTCCCTGCCAGTGCCTCGTCAGCCGCATCCACATCCCCGGGTAAAGTCCGACACAAAGCCGTTAAAACGGGCTTCCTGATCACCCCCACCATGCTTTGAATTGCTTCAATATCTGCCTGAGAGGAAGCTGGAAAACCGGCATCGAGTGAATGGACTCCCGCCGCTTCAAGGGCTTTCGCAATCTGCAGTTTCTCGATCGGATCCAGCGTCGCTCCCGGCATCTGTTCGCCATCGCGAAGTGTTGTGTCACTGAAGAGAACGGCTCCCGATCGACGGTGATGTCTGATCACCGCCCGTTTGACCTTGTTCTTGATCTGCTTCTTCGCGCCGGAGAAAAACTGAAACATCAAATGTATCCATCACTAAATGAAAAATCCTGACACTGGAGTCGTCGCCGATTATAACTGCGTGTCACGATTTATACAGCATTAGTTTTAAGGTTCCAGGTGGATTTCAATCCAGTTCCTTCCAGTCACTCAAATTACACTTCTGTTTCAAAAAAGAGTCACTCTGATCTGATGACAGTCTTCAGCAACGTTCTCTATAATTCGACACCACTTTGCGCCAGGAATCGATCAGAAGAAATGCGATTTGTATTTTAACCCGTTGGCTAGCCTTACGGACAGGTCTACAATAATAGGCGCGAATTGAATTTCAGACACGGAAGTTGACAAAGTCCAAGGATACGCCAGCAATGCTTTATCTCACAAGCGGCAGTTTACTGCTTGATTTCTCTCCCATGCTTGCTGTCACTGATGGGAACATGTGGAAATCCCTGGCAGGTATTCTGATCCTGCTGGGAGCAGCGCTGCTACTGGGAACCATCGCCGAGCAACTGCGACAAAGCGCGCTCCTGGGATACATTGCCGCGGGAACCCTGGTCGGCCCCAATATGTTTGGCTGGGTCTCAAATCAAAAAGACATTTTCGATCTCGCAGAACTGGGAGTAGCTCTCCTGCTGTTCGCCATTGGCCTCGAATTCTCGCTCCCCCGCCTGCGCCGACTGGGACGAGTTCCGCTTCTGGCCGGGTCGCTGCAGGTGATTTTCACTCTGCTGGCAGGACTGGCGGTTGCGACGTTACTGGGGTTTTCGATCGCAGAATCCCTGGCAGTCGGAGCTATGATCGCACTCAGCAGTACCGCCTGCGTAGTTCGTATGTTGAACGATCGTGCAGAACTCGACTCTCCCCATGGACGAACCGCCTTGGGCATCCTGCTCGTCCAGGACATCGCCGTCATCCCGCTGATGCTGATTGTGACTGCACTGCTCAACGGCGGAACGCCGGGTGAGGTCATTGTGCAGTTAGGCCTTTCACTGCTGCTGGCTGCTGTTTTTGTCAGCGTATTTTATGGATTGTTCAATTTTGTCCTGCCCCGTGTGCTGGAACTCTCTTCTCTGCGGCGCAATCGAGATTTCCCAATTCTGCTCGCCATGTTGATGGCCGCTGGATCTGCCTGGTCGGCGCATCAGTTCGGACTCAGTCCGGCACTTGGTGCATTTGTCGCAGGCGTTCTGCTCGCGATCTCCCCCTTCGCCACTCAAATCAGGGCCGATGTCCAACCACTGAAAACGGTTCTCGTCACCCTGTTTTTTGCCGCAGTCGGTATGTTCGCTGATCTGGCCTGGATTGCCGGCCACATGGGACTCGTTCTGGCAGTCGTGGCCGCGATTGTCCTCGGTAAAATGGTCATCACATTCGGCCTGACTTATCTGTGTGGTCTACCCTGGCAGTTTGCCCTCGGAACCGGACTCTGCCTGGCCCAGGTAGGGGAATTTTCGTTCGTGCTGGCAACCGTCGCTCGAGGCGAACCCGGCGTCAGCAGCATCCTGTCCGAATCAACTTTTCGCGCGATGATTGCCGCGACCATCGCGACGCTGTTGTTAACCCCCTATCTGATCCAGTTGGCTCCAGGAGCAGCAAATCTGATTCGTCGTTTTATGCAGCGCAGATCAGATCAGCCAGACACTCAGTCTGCCGCAGCAAAGACCATCGTAGAGCCACCCGCAAAACTGGAATCGGAAACCATTATCATTCTGGGTTTCGGACCTGCCGGCCAACGGGTCGCTGGTGAACTGCTGCAGGTCGGTTTGAAGCAAATTGTTGTCATCGATTTGAATCATGAAAACCTACAGATCGCAAAACAGTACGGACTGGATGCCCAACTGGGAGATGCAACACAAATCGAGGTGCTGGAACATGCGGGTCTCTACCGTGCGCGACTGGTGATTATTACTCTCCCCAGCCCGACCGTAGGCCGACAGGTCATTCATCTGGTCAGACAAATGGCACCAGGCACTTCGCTGTATGTTCGCTGTCGCTATCACCTGCATCACTGGCAACTTCTGGCGGCAGGCGCAGATGTGATTGTCGATGAAGAAGAACACGTGGGAGAATGCCTCGCACAACAGTTCCTGGAATCATCCCTGTATCAGCTCTTGAGCAGATCCTCACGCGAAAAAGAGGAAAACAGGGACAGCCATTCATCCTGACGAAAACAGGCCCCTCAATCACTAAGATCGAGGGGCCTGTTAATATCTATTTCAAGTCTTTAAATCTTACAGCTCGGCGGTAGTCGGAACCACGAATGGTTTACGATATTCGCGAGATAACATTGGATTTGCCTGGGATGCCATACCACCGGTGAAGGTTTCTAACTTGCTGTCCAAAGACAGTTTGGGGCCCATGCTGACAACGGTATCATTTTTGTCGAGCTTGTTATTGCTCAGGTGGTCCTGGAAGCGACCCAGTGTTTCCAGAGCTTCGCTATCTCCCTTGAACTCGCCAGCGACTTCCTTCACAGGCATTTTTTCGCCGAGTTCGTAAGAGATGTTACCCAGATGACACAGGGCACTGGAAATGTGACCTTCTTCGATATCCGCATTCAGATCACTGATTTTTCGGCTGCGAACCGCATCGACGAAGTTCGCAAAGTGGTCTGCTGATCCAGAGAACTTTTTGATCAGTTTTCCATCCAGGTCGAATGCAGATGCACTGTTGTAGCTGGGGATCACGACGTAGCCGTCGGTACCATAGAAGATCACCCCTACCTTGGCACCACGGTAATCGTCAGTTTCCAGACCACGGACTTCAAACACCAGTCGTTTGTCACCAAACTGGTGAATGCTGACCTGGGTATTTGCCACATCGCCGGCATCGGTGTAACCCAGACGGCCGCCGTAAGCCTGCACGCTGGATCCAACGTTATCAACGCCTAATCCCCAACGGGCAACGTCCATCTGGTGGATCCCCTGGTTACCCAGGTCACCATTACCCGTTGGTGTCTGCCAGTGCCAGTCGTAATGGAATCGCTGACGGGTCAGTGGAGCCATCGGTGCGGGTCCGAGCCACAGATCATAGTCAACACTCGCAGGAACATCATAGTTCCCCTTGGGACCGATTGATTTACGGCGTTTGTAACAGGTACCACGAGCCAGTTTGACTTCGCCGATGCCACCTGCTTTAACAAATTTCACGGCATCAATCAGACCGGGTTGTGAACGGCACTGCGTTCCTGTCTGAACGATTTTATTGTGCTTGCGAGCTGCTTCGACGATGCGTCGACCTTCGCTCACATTGTGGCTGACAGGCTTTTCACAGTAGACATCTTTGCCGGCCTGAATCGCCCAGATCGCTCCCAGGGCATGCCAGTGGTTGGGAGTCGCGATGCTGACGATATCGATATCCTGATCGTCAAATGCTTTTCGCAGATCTTTATAATAAGCTGGTTTTTTGTTGGTCTTCTTGTAAACGTTACCTACCCCCTTAGTCATTCCGACGCTCTCGTCAGGATCAACGATCGCAACGATCTCAGTATCCTTGCGACCGGCGAAGGCACTCAGGTGAGACTGACCACGGCCATTCACACCCAGCAAGGCAACCCG
>JAGQQP010000590.1 GCA_020426085.1 Planctomycetaceae bacterium
TTGAAGCCTGGTGACTGCATTACGCACGGGTAATGATCGTATGACTGGGAAAGAGGAGAATCTGGTTGTTCTCAATAAGGGGCTCTGGTTCTGAACTCAGGACCAGAGTGCCTGTGAACGGGATCGACACTGGTTGTGCCTGTGTATCTGCCTGGGGAGTCAGTCGGACCTGAATTCTGATCTCCTGGTATTGCAGCGTAAAGAGACTGGACTGACTGTCACAGGCGGTCTGCAGGTTTTCCGGTGTGAGCCAGCCATCGTGGAGGCCCTGCTTGCGCAACTGGAGCAGTTGCTGATACCAGTGAAACATGTCCGGGTCTCGTAGCAGCGCCTCGTTCCATTTGGCGTTGAAAAATGCTTCAGCCTGTGAGGGGAGCAGTGCATCCTGCCAAATGTGAGGCGGGTAGTCTCCCCGGCGGCCGACATCGACGGCGTCGCGCAGGTGGCGGTCCTCAAAGTCGACGAAGAACGGGAACGGAGCGGAAGTTGCGAATTCTTCGCCCATAAAGATCAGTGGTATGCCCAGATAGAGCAGGACAAGTGCAGCAGCAGCTTTCTAGAAGGATTTAGATGTCAACTGGTGAATGCGCTTGCCATGCGGATGATTGCCGACACTGTCATGAGTCTGAAGGGCGATTACCAGTGAAGACAAATACTGGCTGGTGTTTTCGCTGATTCTCTGTGAAGCGGTCACACGCTTGTTTTCGTGTCCCGCATAGATGTAGCCGTACTGCAGCGACTGTATCAGATCTGAGGCTCCTTCGTAGTTTCGATGTGTGAGGTGCACGTCAGGCAGCGCATGAGAATAGAGAGAATACATCAGGCAGTCACACCAGATGCCCGAGTAGGCCTCCCTGCTCTTGTCCGCGGTGATCAGATCGTGGTTATAGACGTTGGTTTCAGCGAAGAGATAAACGGGCCAGTTGACAGTTTCGTTGTGTCGGGTGACGGCCTGTCTGATTGATTCGAGGATATGGAAATGGCTGTCGTCATACATGCAATGTACGGCGTCGAGACGCAGGCCATCCAGATGATACTCTTCCAGCCAGAAGACGGCATTGTCGGTAACAAACTGACGAACCGTTTCGGAATCGGGACCATCGTAATTCAGTGCCTCTCCCCAGGGGGTGTGGTGCCTGTCTGAAAAATAAGGTCCGAATTCAGAGAGGTAATTTCCTTCAGGCCCCAGATGGTTATAGACAACATCGAGGAAGACGGCGAGACCAGAGCGATGGCATTCATCAACGAAGGCTTTGAAATCGTCAGGGGAACCGTAGGTGTTGCGGACGGCGAACAGGTCAACGCCGTCATAGCCCCAGTTCCAGCGGCCCGGTGTCTGATTGACCGGCATGATTTCGACTGCGGTGATCCCCAGTTCAATCAGTTCGGGGATACGTTCGATGGCTGCCTGAAAGGTCCCTGCTTTTGTGAACGTACCTAAATGCAGTTCGTAGATGACCAGGGACGGTTTCTCAATTCCCTGCCAGCATTGATCGGACCAGGGGAAATCAAGTGAGTTACAGATTTGAGAAGCAGCATGAACTCCCTGGGGTTGATACCGGGAAACAGGATCAGGTCGAGAGACCTGATCATCAAGGCGATACAGGTAGCGGTCTCCCGGGCGGATGTGGTTGAATGTGCCCTCAAAGTAGCCCTGCTCTGTACGTGTCAGGGGATGCTGTATCGAGTCTGCCTGATTTTCTTTCAGCAGTTCAACGGCGACCTGTTTCCGTAGAGGAGCCCAGACGCGAAAGTATGTGGAATCGACAGTGACGGGAGTGGCTCCCGCCCGGATGTTTTCCGGTGGAGTCTGTTCTGCGAGGCCAAACCAGCGACAGCCTTCGAGCACACCTGAAGTTGCTGTTCCTTTCGCGAGATAAAGCCGGTTTTTCCAGCCCGATGACTGGTGAAGGTTAAAAACGCGTTGTGCCAGTTGGCGGTCTGCATTTCCTACCAGGATGGTGCGATAGCCGGCCGTCAATGCTGCCAGATCATTACCGGAGTCGCCGGAAAAGACAATGTTTGCGGGATTGTAATTATGGTTCCGGGTCCACCACTCTAAAGCGAGTGCTTTGGAAACAGTCGCCGGCAGAAGATCAATCAGGCCGTCACCATTAAAGGGGTCAACGCTGTGAATAATCGAGTACGGGGCATCGGTCTCTGTCAGAAGATCCTGAACGCGATCAACGAGCGTTTCCAGTTGATCAGCGTCAGCATAAAAACTGAGTTTGAAACGGCCCTGTTTGACTGCTTCCTGAAGTCGGAGGCCGTCGATGGTTGCTAACTGTTCGCGCAATGTATCAATAGACATGGCGGTGATAATCTGGTCCTGATAGTCCTGGTAGGCGGTGACCAGTGTGAATTCCCCCGATTCCTGTCGCTGAAAAATGGAAGTCCCGACATCGCAGATGATCCACTCTGGAACGGGGAGTTGAAAATCATTGATGGCTTGCGAGACAGACTCAAAATGTCTGCCTGTTACAAAGATCAGGGAGTTGCCACGGGCCTGAAACTGCTCAGTCAGCACGTGCAGGTCTGACTGGTTTTGGGGATCCTGATTCAAGGGGATCAGGGTTCCATCCAGATCGGTGGCAAGCACCTGTTCTACGAATGGCGCAGCAGCATTCTGAGTAGGCATCAATTGCTCCTTCAATTAAACGCGATTCAACCAGAGAATCTGGTACGGGGCCAGAACCAGTTGTTCTGAAGTGGCGTAAGTTTTGTCGTCAATGACATTCAGGAAAAATCGTCCGAGCCCTGCAGTACGGAGTTTGTTGCCTTCGATCTCCTGTGTTTCGTCAGAGAAATTCGCGAGGACGATCAGGCGATTGCCCTCGTAGAGGCGAACGTATCCCAGGATATGTTCATTGGCGGTAGCGATGAGTTCCATATCCTGCCCTGCGAGCGCAGGCAGAGATTTTCGTAGCGCGATGAGTTTCTGTGTCGATCGAAAAATGGTAGAGCGAATCGAACCGTTGCCTGATTTGATGTGGTCGTCGAGCTCTTCAAGAAACTTCCATTGCATTTTGGGGCGATGAATCCAGCGGGAGTCACCGGCTTTAGCGGGGTCTTTCACGAAATCGTAATCGTTCAGCATGCCCCACTCTTCTCCCAGGTAGAGCAGCGGAATTCCACCAATACTCAGGGAAACGCCGTGCAGCAGCAGCATGCGGCGCAGCGCCAGTTCTTTTTTCTCT
>JAGQQP010000591.1 GCA_020426085.1 Planctomycetaceae bacterium
GACCGGTGCTGCCACTGGTAAAGATCACAGCAGCCGGATCGGTGGCAGTTCGCTGGACCATTTCAAAAGGCTCCCATTCTCCTCCCAGCAGCCACTTATAATCGATCCCGGAAGTAAGCACCGGGTCGCCGACAGTCACATTCAGACGAGCTTTGGGAAAAGTACGGTGTTTCAGTTTACGAATCAACTGCGCCAGCGGGATCGCCACGAAACCTTCAGGCTCGACTTCCGCCAGACAACGCATGATATTTTTTCGGCCCATGCCCGGATCAATCAGAATGATGACCGCACCCGCTTTGAATAAAGCGAAAGTCAACGCGATAAATTCCAGACTGGGGCGTACCATCAAAGCCATACGGGTACCAGGCTGCACCCCGAGCCGAATCAACCCCCGCGCCAGTCGGTCGCTTTCCTGGTCAAGTTGCTGAAATGTGAGACTGGTGTAGGTATAACGTCCCTGCCTGTCCCGACCTGCAGGAAAGACCACCGCCTTTTGAAATGGCCAGGCTTGTGCGGACTGTTTTAAACGGTCGGCGATATTACGTTGTGAAGTAGACATGATCAGAAGGAACGCAGACTGTCAAAAGAGTGGAAACTTTTCACTGGCGGACCAGAACTTCTCCCTTGCCAAGTGTCAGAAAGTCTCCACAGTATCGGCGATATTCCGCGTTCAGACAATCTTCCGGAACCGGAAATCCAACGGAACTTAATTCGTGTAAGAAGAAGGACAACCAGTCGGGTCGATACTGGCAGGAATACTTGAATGTCGGCAGTAACTCAGGTTCTTCGGAGGCATTCAATGCTGCAATGGTCCCCCGACGCATGCCGGCACCGGGACAGGCACCAATTTTTCCAAAAGAAAACAGAGAACCGGCGATCATATCAAATCCGGCTGCATCACCAAGATCCCCTCCTACGACAATCGTGCCCCGCCGCATACGATGACCGGCTTCTCTGCCGGCATTACCACGAATCAGGATTGTCCCGCCATTCATGCCGCGTTTGCTGCCCGGCCAGGCAGCTCCGACCAGATCACCGGCGTTTCCCGCGACATGGATTGCGCCACCCCGCATTCCTGTGGCCATGTGATCCGCAACGTCGCCCTGCACATGAATCTGCCCCCCGGACATTTCTCTGCCCAGATGCATTCCCGCATTCCCTTCAATGCGAATGGAACCTGAATTCAGACCGGCCCCGATGGCTTTCACGCGAGAGCAATCCCCCGCCCAGACCATCAGATCGGCTTCGGCAGAAGAATGTTCTACGTCGAAGAAGTCAGCAACAGCAGCGCGTCGATTCCCGTGGAGGATGGGGAGTGCACGTACCTCATCTGCCGACAGTTGCTGTACCGCTGCATGATTGACTGAATCAACTTCAATCGGGATCGTGAGCGCATGCTTGAGAGTAAAAGTGAAGGCCATGCGGTGGAAATTCTATATCAACCTGTTCGGGAGGTTTTCCCCATATTGATGAGACCTTCAATGAATCCGCGTGCAGCAAGATAATCGTTCGGCAGCATCGTCTTAATCTGGCCACGCAGAATGTTCTTCATCTTCGTCGCTTCTTCATTGATTTCCTGCGACAGGCTGGAGGTGATGCCGGTGGAATTCTTCAAAGAATAAAGTTCCTGAAGTTTTTGACGTGACTCTGCATATTCCGACCCCATCAGAGATTCGGGCCAGGAGATTTCCCCCGTCGCTGGATTGAGCTGACTGGCATTTAAGGTTTCGTTATCCTGCGAGGCGGATGCATTGAAGTAAGGGCTCAAACCGGATTCCTTCAGCTTGAGATTTTTCTCTTTCTGTGCATCGATCGCGTCCTGTTTCTGCTGAGCCAGTTCTTTATCAATTTCCGCCTTTTCATGAATCGACTCGCGGAGTGCTTTTTGGCGTTCAACATAAGTTTCGGCAAGCTTCTTCTGGTTATCAATATATTTGCTGGTGGCTTCCTGGTAATTAATCATGGCTTTGGAGCGATCGACCTGGGCCTGCCCCTGAGCGCGTATCAGAGAAGAGCCATCATTATAGTATCCGCCATAGTAACCTGGATAATATCCGCCATAGTACCCACCACCATAAATGCCACGGTAACCATAAAAGGCAGTAGGGCTGTAACCGCCACCAAAATTATAAACCGTTTGTCTCGGGAAGAAGGGACCAGCTGCTGGAACCATGTTGCTGGCAGACAACAGAGTCATTAAACATAAACCGGAGAGGGTCATCTTGCGTATCACTGGTTTCATCTCTCACCCCTGAGCATAATTGGCCGTGGACCTGATCCTGACGCGAACTTTACTTTCGCATCAGGCAGGCTTCTATGATTTCCTGATGAATCTGATCAGAATTACTTGATTTTTGAACTCGGATCATGATATCTATTAGATTACAGTTTAATGTTCTCCTTTCTATTTCGCCAGTCTTTCTTCTGAAGGTAATATGAATTCTTTACTTTCTGGGAATCTGGTTTTCGCAACGATGATTAGCAGGAACCTGACTTATGCGTCAACTACTCACCACAGTACTTTTTCTGGGCGTCAGTTTACTCACATCAGGTATTGTTTCTGCTCAAGCCCCTGATATTGCTCCGCTGATCAAGCAGTTAAACAGCAATAATGAAGAACAGCAGGCTCTGGCCGCTCATCAACTAGGAGAACTGGGGCCTTTATCCAAATCAGCAGTCCCGGCATTGATTCAGGTGGTGAAAGAAGCTCCTGTCGCTGCACAGAGTGAAGCGATCATCGCTCTGGGAAAAATCGGACCTGCAGCCTCAGCAGCGGTGCCCGAACTTGCAAAAATCCTGCGTGGCTATTCCATTATTCTGAAATACAATTCCTTACAGGCACTAAGGGGGATCGGACCAGCTTCGAAACCAGCGGCTAAACAGATTGTCCCCTTGCTGGAAAGCAATAACTCCTATCTCAAAATCGCAGCTGCCCGCACACTCTGGGCTGTTGATCCGGGAAATAAAGAAAACCTGCAACCGATCATCAATGTTCTCGTTGACAGTCTGCATGTTCCAATAAACGAGGTCCATTCGAGCGCTGCAATTGCTCTTTCTGAAATCGGTGCCCCAGCTGTAGAACCTCTTCTGAAACAGCTGCAAACTGAATTCAAAGAAAATCATACCGAACAATGCAAGCAAATCTGCGATGTTTTCGCTCATATGGGAGTCCAGGGCGAAGCTGCGATCCCGA
>JAGQQP010000592.1 GCA_020426085.1 Planctomycetaceae bacterium
GGAACGGAATCTGATATGCCTCGTCTGTTTATTCCTCCGCTGCTCAAACCTTATTGCAAAGGAGCGACGGAAGCCATTGTAGAAGGGACCACCGTCCGGGAAGCGGTTGAGTCGTTAGACGAGATGTATCCCGGTGTCAAAGAACGACTCTGCCCTGAGGACACACTCAGGGCAGGGCTCTCCGTCACTGTCGATCAGAACGTAACCCCCCGCGGACTGTCTGAGAAGGTATCACCCGAAAGTGAAATACATTTTCTACCCGCGATTGGTGGCGGTTGAAAAGGTTTAAAACCGGGTGGCCCCGGTTGTAAACCGGGGTTGTCGTGAGGCAACAGGAAACAGTCAGAGTTGATGATTGATCCTGAGTAGAGCTTGCGATGACTTCGGTCTGGTGGGAAGCGGTTACTTTTGCTTGAGCGGTTTCCCCGTCAGTTTCCTGCTCGCTACGCTCGTTCCGGATTGCATCCGGTACCACCCATTGTACATTCTCATCAAAAATGATTCGGGTGGAGCCATCCGAATCAGCTGTCTCTGGTGCTCTCATCAGGTGCTCGTAGTTAAAATCTGCCTGCCTATCATGCCCATCTTTTCAGTGTTTCTGACGAATTCCTGTATTTAGTCTCAGCGGTGATAAAAGTTGTGAAAAAAACAGCGGATGGTTAATTTTGTATATCTGTTTTGGTGTTTTTGTTTATACTGGTCCAGGGTTCTGATTCACTTTCCTGAAAGCGATTTGATTGTGAAATTTAACATATTGAGGAATTCTTGATTTTCAATACCTGAAGGGGGGCCGACATGACATCTGAAAATTTACAGGGACCAGATTATTCACCGACACAAATTGAATCTATCAAATCAGTGGGCGGGGGAAGTCTTGTTACGGAGATTGATGATGAGGTTCAAGAGTTCCAGAAACAGTTTGATGCCGAGACGCTGCAGTTTGAAACGGATTTTCAATGGCAGGAATTCATCCTGGCCGCCGGTGCAATTTGTGTGTGGTTTATCCTGTTTACAGGTGGTACGTTAATTGGCACGGCTAAATATATCAGTGCATTAATTGGAGAGAGTTCTAATATCGGACTTTTCGAATCGTCACTGTATGTGCTGTTTTTCTGGACGATTACGAATATAGGATTGATCTCACTGGTTTCTTCTATTTTGGGTGCGTTCAGTCAACGTGTTCGATTCGTCAATAAACTCTATGAAAATGCATCTGTTACCGTTCCGCAGCATTTGCCCACAATCGAGATTAATAACGGCGAAAGAAAAGAAGCGTTTTCGGTACATTATTCCTCTGCTGCCATGCGTGGGTTTGGAGTATATGTTCTCGTGCTTTCAGGGCTGCTCGTTTTAGCAACGGATGTATTGATTAATCCTTCGCAGTCACAATACGTTCGATTAGCGGGTATGGTTTCTGTCATCAGCTTTTATGCGGGATATGAACCGGAGATGTTAGGAGGGCTGTTGATGCGTGTGAAAGGCTTACTCAGTATTAAGAGCTGAGATTTCCGTAATCGTTTTCGAGCACATCATTTGGGGGCTGGTGCAGCCTGGTCCTGCTGTTTCTGAAACGGTAATGAAATTGCACTCTCCGGAGCGAGGAAGACGGTGCCATGCCGCATCTGTTTCGCGGGGAGCTTCATTTCCGGCGTACGGTTGGTCCACTTCTTCAGATCAGCACTGGTGGCCAGGCAGTAGGAATACTGGCTGCCGGGGGCGTCCCAGTAGAGGTACCAGAGTCCGTTGTGCTTAAATAGAGACGGTCCCTCGCCCATGGTATCAACAATCGAGGTACCCGCGCCCACGATGGGATGTCCCAGAGTGGTATCGTAGGGGCCCTGCATTTTCTTGCTGAAGGTGAGCCTTAAGTTTTTGCCTCCCTGGTCGACAGGCATCTCATTTTTGATGACCATGACCCAGCGATCGTCGGCAGTGTCTCTGGTATTCCGATCATCGCGGGCGAGGAAGGGATCGATGACACTGATTTCCGGTTGTGGAGTATAGAAGAGTTCCGGTTTTGTGAAAGTCTGGAAATCGCGGGTACGGATGGCGTAGGGGCGGTGGTCATGGCCGTGCTGGTCCCGGCTGTGGTCGTTGTCGTTGAGTTCCTTCTCCAAGGTGGTACTCCAGAGAATCAGGTATTCCTGTTGTTCCGGGTCCCAATGAAGTTCGGGCGCCCAGGTGTTTTTCGCACCGTCGTTTTCCTGCCAGACGACAATTTTGCGGGGCGTGCTCCAGTGCAGCAGATCTTTGGAAGAGGCATAGCCGATGCTGCGCGACTTCCAGCTGGTGGTCCAGACCATGTGAAACTTTCCGTCGTGGTAGATAATGGAGGGATCACGGGTCAGACTTTCCTCGCCCCACTTCGGAGCAGGCATGACGACTTGCCCCTCGTTGAGCCAGTCGAAGTGCAGGCCGTCACGACTGTATGCGAGATAGACGCCGGTCTCACCATTGCCCAGAAAGTAGGGGAGCAGGAAGATCTGGTTGGCGGGATTTTCAGATTTTTCTGCTGCAGGGAGCGGGGTGAGGTGTGTCAGGATAGAGCAGAGTATGAGAAACAGGATGCGGCGCGCGTGGTGCATTGGAGCGTCTTTCTGAGAGAGGCAGATTTCTGCTGATGTCTAATTCCATGTTAGCGGGAAAATTGGTTCTGATCTACTATTGAATTGGTGGCCCCGGATGTAATCCGGGGTTGTCGCGAGACAACAGGAGGTTGCGGAGCATACGCTCTATTGTGGATGAGTGAGCCTCATCTGTGGGGAAGGAGGTTGGTTTCTTTGCTCTGAATGGACCGACTTCACTGAGACCTCCTGCTCGCTGCGCTCGGCCCGAATTGCATTCGGGCTCACCCTTGATGTTTCCTGGTTGGGCTTGCCATCTACGGCGCGAAGGAATGGGCGTGTTCGCAGAGGAAAGCAGCCCCGGGCCGAGATGTTTGAATGGGGCCCGGAGCGCTTTGTCTTCCTCTTCTGGATCAGAGTCGTTATTCGTGAGCGTGTGCTGTGAAGTCGTCGAATGCTTCCAGGGCACGTGCTCCGTAATAGTGTGAGGGGCCGCCTCCCATCATCACCGCGACTGAGGCGACTTCCAGAATTTCTTCACGCGAACAGCCCAGTTCGGCACAGGCATGAAAATGATGTGTAATGCAGCCTTCGCATCGTGATGCAATGGCAAGT
>JAGQQP010000593.1 GCA_020426085.1 Planctomycetaceae bacterium
ACGATTCGTGAATCCACCAGCGGAAAGGTCCGGTGTTGTTCAATGTCGGATTCACAATGTTCGGGTTCTCTGCCAGCACATCCTGCCAGTAACCAACCCAACTGTCTGCCCAGGCGGGATCATTAATGAATCGTTGAACGGCTTTCGCACGTCTTGTTTTGGGGTCGTCAGCCAGGTATTCGTTGATCTGTTCTGTGGTAGGCACAGTACCGGTGGTGTCCAGGGAGAGCCTTCGTAGAAATGCCAGATCATTGAGTAACGGTGCCTGAGCCACTTTCTCTTTCGCCAGCCGCCGGTTGATGAAATGATCGATGGCGTTGTTCGCCCGCAGTCCCGACACTGCAGCGGGTACTTTGACTTGAGGCTGCTTGAGAATTTCTGCTTTTGCAAGTTGATGCCGCGATTCCCAGTACTGATCTTCCTTAGCGGAAGCTTCCCGGCGACGTGCTGCGTTGACCGCGATCATGTTGTAACGATATTCGCGTTCGAAAGGCAGCCAGTCTGCGTCCGTCAACATTACGGTTTCTTTACCGGGGGTCAGCAACTGGAAGTCCTGTTTGGGATCTCCGATAAAGACTGCCGTTTCACCGAAATCGGGACGATGTCGAAATCCGCCGACAATCATTTCAAAGCGCACACGGTGTGGTTTTCCATCTCCGGTATATTCGATGACTTTTTCCTGATCGCCACGATGCAGCGGACGAATATGGGGTGCCAGGCTGCGATCGACTTTAAATACGTGACCGTGAGCCGAACCGGAAATATTATGAAAACCAGTCTCGGCTACCAGTTTGTCATCGATATACAATCGCGAGGCATTCCGGGCACGAACCAGAATTCGCTTCTTCCCTTTCGGTATCACGACACTCGACATCGCACGTACCAGATAAGGATCGGGCCGATCCACTTTCACCCCCCGTTCAGAATAACGATCGGGAATTTCAATTAGTGCAAAATGCGGTTGTGTAAATGATTCTGCCAGACGGGGCGGACGGAACTTCCAGGATTTCTTATTAGGAACCCCTTCCAGAATATCCACTTTGACACGGTCGTTGGGAATCGCGGTCCAGTCGATCTGTGGTTCAGGAGCATGATATTTGAAATGAGATGCCACCTGTTTGGCAGTCAGGACCTTTCGATAAACAGCCAGCTCATCCATCTGACCATCAAACGAGCTGCCGGCGGACCCTCCCATGGAAGAACCGATCCAGACTTCATCGTTGTCCACGACAGGCCCCAGAGTCGTATCGCCGCCCATATCCCATTTACCGGAAACTGGCTGACCATCAACATAAGCGGTCAGGCTCTTCTTTTTGCCGAACGTGTAAGTTACTGCCACATGATGCCAGTTGTGGGCACTGATCCCGGCGCCACTCGACGTCCAGCGATGGAAATCGGCTTTCTGATCTTTCTTCTCAGGTTGTCCCCGAAACAGAAAACTGAGCTCCGAACCGGTGACTCGAAAACCATAGTTCTGATTGTCACGGGCCATCCCTTTGCGGTTTGTCCGTCCCTTTCCAATGATGTAATAGTGACGACCCGCATTGGTAGAGTTCAGATTCACCCACGCTTCCAGGGTGATGGCATCTCCGGCTGTATAATCGAGAATACTCTTTTCACCCGGATCAACGACTCGCAGAAAACCTGCTCCAGGATCAAACGATGCAGCCTTGTTCTCAGCAGTAAACAAAGGGAACTCAGAAGGTCGAGGTCCTGCTGCTGGTTCTGCAAGCTTACCACTGACAATCGCTTTCACAGGCGCAGTTTTTTCCTGATCGGCGACAACGCTGCTGTAACCCTCTGCAACAGGTGTCTCAAAATTCCAGTAGAGTGTAGGCTGGTCAGAAAGAATCAACTCCCGATAGCTGGCAGGAACGGCAACTTTGGGACTCTTTTCTGCTTTGGTATTTTTCTCTTTTTGAGCATAGGAGGGGCTCGCAGACAAAGGTAATGCAAGCGAAAGGCTCAACAGGCACAGGGAACGCTTAACGAATGCCAGGTGGTTCATAGCGGGCAATTCCAGATAATCAGGTTCTCAGGAGAGACGTCACAGCAGGCGAGTTTTGTCAGAATCCGATCATTCCAGACCTGACAAACAGTACTGTACACAAGAATGTATTCAGGTCATAAATCGTGACCTACTCTAATATACCGGGAGGCACGCCGATCTCACGGCAAATTGTACTCGGATTGTCCAATTTATGAAATTTTTGAGGGAATTCCCCCTCTTTTCATGACTTTCCGCATCTTCTGATACGAAAAGCAGAGAATCACTCACACGCATCAGAAAATTGTGTTCCCTGTTTGATTTAACGAGCAATCAAGGCACAAAGATAAATTCGGGAGAATTCAACAAAGTCCAGAGCAGGTCCTCGTAGCGGTTCCGCCAGTCATCGTCGAGCCGATTGGTAGGCGGATCTCCCTTTTTCACCGCCCCCTCCAGTTCCACCTTGATTTCATTGGCACGGGAATTCACATGGTTTGACCAGCTGACCAGATTTCGCGGCAACCGTTCGCGCCTGACAGGTTCAGCCTCTGGATTCGCCCGTTCCGCATAACCGGGCTGCAGCAGCTCAGAGAACATTTTGAGTTCCTCAGCCTTGGGTTCACGTGTTAACGTTTTCATGAAGGTTATATTTATCAAAGCTTCAAGTGGTTGATCCTGCAGTGCCAGTTCTGTGAAATCGCTGTCATCCGAAAGACGGGTGAACCGCTGTCCCAGCAGACCGTTCGCCAGGATTGCCGGCTGGAGAGGGGTCGACGTTGATTCACGAACCGTAAGCGGGCTTTGACGTGTATCCCGCCAGCCGAACGTTTTCATCAAAGTAATGAAGGGTTGACCAAACGGCAAAGCCAGGCTGGGTCGGTCCCGTTCATTCGACGGGGATGTAAACTGCCAGGCACGACTTGGCGTCCCCAGGTCGAGTGAATTGTGGTAGTCGCGGGCGCCGTCGATATCGATACACATCCGACCGGCATCAAATGGTTTTCCACAGATCAAAAACAGAGAATCGACAATCTGCTCCGCCTCCATGCGACGCAGGACCGGCGAAGAAAAATCATAAGTTGTTTCTACCAGATTTTCAATTTTTGAAAGATCGGTTGTTGCTTCTCGCTGATACAGATCCGATTCGAAAATCAACTGTGCCAGATACTTCAGATCGTAGACGTGA
>JAGQQP010000594.1 GCA_020426085.1 Planctomycetaceae bacterium
GCGGGCACGTAAGCGGGTGGAACAGCATTTCAACATCCGCACCATGATCAAAGACTATGAAAACCTCTATCACGATCTTTTAAGCACCAAACTGAAAGTTGAATCACCATGCAGGCAAACCTGATAGATAATCAGCCTGAAGTCTGCAGGATAAATCCGTTAACCAGACAAGCCCTGAAATCTTCCGGCAGCTGTTCCACACTGCTTCAGATAAAACGGTATCGGAAGCAGGGCAGTTGCAAATGAATCAGCGAAAACACGAAGAATTATCTACTGAGGTCAGGCCTGCCATGAAAATCTTATTTCTCTCCAACGTGTTTCCTAACCCGTTACACCACGGGAAAGGTACGTTCAACAGATCCATGATAGAATCCCTGTCTCAATTACACCGCGTGCATGTGATCACGCCAGTCTCCTGGATTGATGAAGCTTCGTACGTACTGAAAAACAGAGCCTCAATCGATCGAAAATGGGTTCCCGTTGAAAATTCAAGCCAACTGAGTGTGGAGTATCCGCGATACTATTACCCCCCGAAGCTGCTCCACCAGCACTATGGACAGTTTATGTCCTGGTCACTGCACCATTGCCTGCAAAAAACCATTTCCCGTTTTCAACCTGACATTATCCTGTCCTACTGGTTACACCCTGATGGTGAAGTTGCCGTCAAAGCAGCACGCGAACATGGTATTCCCGTCGTCGTCATGACGGGAGGCAGTGATGTGCTGCTGCTCACCAGGAATCGGAACAGAAAACGTGCCATTCAAAATGTACTCCAGCAGGCAGATGGCGTCATCACCGTCAGCAACGACATCAGGAACGCGGTAACCGATCTGCAGGTTCATGCGGATAAAATCCATACGGTTTATCGTGGCGTCGATCGGGAACTGTTCAGTCCCGGCGATCAACGGGCCGCCCGCGAACGCCTGGGTCTTCCCCTGGATCGTAAGATCATCGTCAGTGTCGGACGTCTGGAACCGGTCAAAGGTCACTCGGTCCTTCTGCAGGCCTGCGAGAAAATAAGTAAAGTGGGCACTCGATTTACGTGCTATGTTTTAGGTAATGGTTCTCTGGAATCAGCTTTATCACAAAAAATCGAACAAGCCGGATTGGGAGAGTTTTTCCAGTTAAAGGGATCACAACAGCAACACCGACTGGTGGACTGGTATCGTGCTGCTGATGTGATTGCGTTACCAAGCCTCTCAGAAGGAATACCCAATGTGCTTCTGGAAGCAATCTCCTGCGGTAAACCGTTTGTAGCCAGTCGTGTGGGGGGGATTCCCGAAATCGCAGACTCTAACTGTGATCGACTGGTAACGCCTGAGGATTCAAGTGAACTGGCAGTAGCGATTTCCGAAATGCTGAAAGCGACGGCTCCTTCTGAACAAAGAAGTTTTAAACCGATGTCATGGCAGGAGTCATCACTGCAAATCAGTCAGATTTTGTCCGACTGCAGTACACGTTACACAGCGGGCCTGACCGGAATACAAAAAACACGATCGTCTTATCAGAGTAAAGACAAAAAAACAAAACAACAAATCTGAAAACAGCCGCCATGAATACCCTTCGCCAGTTTGTAAAGAAAGCAATACCCGCAGTGATTCCGCGGAAACTGTATCTGGTGCATGGTGCTGCTGATCACTTTGAATCGGACACGCAAACCAACTGCTGCAATCCAGACAGCAGACCACTCATTAACATTGCTTTGACTTTTGACGATGGTCCCCACCCGGAATACACGACTCTCCTGCTGGATGTATTACAGAAATATCAGCAACAGGCAACATTTTTTGTCATAGGTGAAAAAGCACGACAATACCCGCACCTGATTGAACGCATCGTCCAGGAAGGTCATGAACTGGGTAATCACACGCTGACACATTCCGAACCGGCACAGACATCGACACGCCGTTTTCTGGAAGAAATCCAGGAGACTGATCGGATCCTCGAGGAGATTACCGGAGGGAAAGCGAATCTGGTTCGCCCGCCTAAAGGCAAACTGAATTTCGGCAAACTGCTGGGACTCTGGCGTCAACAGCGCAGCGTCGTCCTGTGGGATATCGATCCCCGTGATTATTTAATGAACACCCCATCTGAAATCATCAACTGGTGTCAGAACTATCAACCCTTATCGGGAAACTTCTGCCTGATGCATGACAACCACTCTCACGCGATTGAGGCGGTCCGTCAGCTTTCTGAATGCCAGAATTTCCATATTCAGTCTCATCCAGTCAGCCACTGGATTGAAAAGAAACCACAGTACGCAACGCGAACGCAACAGGCTTGCGTCTGATATGCAATATTGAAAGAACAACGAAACCATGTCCACCATTATCACACGGCCAATTGAAACTTCGGACTCCCGGGACAATGCACCTCAGGAGACAGCGCGAAAACGGCTGCTGCTGGTCAGCTATCACTTTCCGCCGGTCGGTGGAGCCGGCGTTCAACGCCCGGTGAAATTCGTCAAATACCTGCGTCGATATGGCTGGGATGTGAGCGTGCTGATGGCGGCCAATCCTTCGGTCCCCGTATTCGACAACAGTCTGCTGGTCGACATTCCAGAAGAGACAAATCTGGTCAAAGCCCGAACCTGGGAACCGGATTATTCTCTCAAAAAGAATATGGCGAATAAAAACCAGAACAGTCAGTCAACCAGCCTGCTGTCACCTGTAAAATCTGTCTGTCGCAAGATCGCCAGATCAGGAGCCGGTTTGCTACTCCAGCCCGATTCTCAAATCCTCTGGTATCCCAATGCACTCAAAGCGGGAAAGAAGCTGCTGAAAGAGATGCATCATGACGCCATTCTGGCGACTGCACCCCCCTACTCTAATCTGATTCTCGCCAGCAAACTGAAACGCATCTCGGGGCTGCCTCTGATTGTTGATTTCAGGGACGAATGGGATCTAAGCAGTAAATATCTGGAAAATCATCAGCAGGACCGGATTTCTCATCTGATTCAGACCTGTTTACAGAAATCGGTGATGAAGCACGCAGATGCCATCGTTGCCACCACCAAGGCCAGCACACAAAGATTGCTCGACCGCGCACATCAGTTTGGTACCGATGCGATTGGCAAATGCATCTATAACGGTTTCGACATGGATGACTTCGAACACCTGCTCGAACTTCAGCAGAAGCCACAGTCCCAGACAGAACAGAAACG
>JAGQQP010000595.1 GCA_020426085.1 Planctomycetaceae bacterium
ATCTGGAGTCACAGGCGCTCGATGAGGCCGAGAATGAAGCCACGGCAGATCGGATCTCTCAGCTGGAAAAAGTGCTGGCAACCAGAACCGAGATTCTGGGACGCAAACACCGCGATGTCGCGACCACCTGCCTTGAATTCGCTCAGCTCCAGAGAGAGTCTGGTCGGATCAGCAGTGCTTTGGAGATGTATCGCGAGGCTGTCCGCATACGAGCCGATCTGCTGGGCGATCGACATGCGGCGACTGCGGAAGCCAAATCGGAGGCCGCTCTCGGCGCGCTGGCGGCCGGAGATGTTCAGCAGGCTAAGCAATGGTTAGATGAGGCGATCCAAACTCAAACAGACATTTTGGGGGAGAACTCTCCGGCCCTGGCGGAAAGTTATCATCGGCTTGTCAAGTATCACAGTAATCAGGGGCAGTATGCCGAAGCGCTGGAACTGGCCCAATCAACGTGTCAGCGATTTGAAGCCGTCTTTGGTAAAATGAGTCTGAAGAATGCAGAAGCCCTGAAGACGCTTTCTTCAATTTATTCAGCGCTCGGTAATGACATGCAGGCCATCTATCCGTTGCTGGAATCCATGGAAATCGTCAATGGTCTCGGCCTTGATCTCCGTGCCGAAGCCGAATTCATCCTTGCAGCCGGCTGGCAACTCCTGCAGTTTCCCGTCTCCCATCCGCTTCTGCAGGAAGTCGTTGATGAATTTCTCCAGAAACTGAAGTCGACAGATCCCGACTCGAAGGACTACGCGAACGCGCTTCAACTCCGTGGCACGTTGAGCTTCAACCAGAAGAAGTATGTAGAAGCTGGAAAGTATTTTCAAAGTTCACTGCAGATTTACAAAAAGTTCTACCAGAACCCTGATCATCCACAAGTTTTAGAGATCCTGAATAATCTCGGGGCGGTGGCCCTCAATCGGGGAGAACTCGAACGCGCCGAGCAGTATCTGGACCAGGCAAACAACTCCAGGGTTGGCAGCACCGCAACTGGGAACGAACTTCAGTTTCTGATTTTCTATAATCTGGCTGAAGTTAAAGCGCGCCGGGGTAATTCTGCAGCCGCACTTGATTTCCTGAAGCGTTGTTTTGAAATTGACGAACGTTCTTTGATGACAAATCTGGTCTTGCGACCGGAAGCCGCTCTGACCAAACTTTTGAACAACCGGTTTAATCTTTATTCACTGCTTGTGACTCTCCAACTCACGGGGCAGCTACCTGAGAATTCGGTTTCAGAAGTCTTCTCGCGGATCCTGGGACGCAAGGGTCTGGCATTAGACATCGCCTGTCAGATGAATGCGGCCCAAAATGCCCTGATTCATGATGCCGACATTGCCAGCAAACTCCAGGAAATCCAACAGCTCAGGATCTGGCTGGCTGAGACGAGTGTCACCGGAGAGCAGTTTGAGGAACAACAGGTCTCTGATGGCGGAGAGAAATTTGTTCCGAACCGCCAGACCAAAGCCATCATTCGAATACAGGAACTGCAGGAACAGGTTGCCCTCGCCATGCGGGGGGCCGGTCTGCAATTACAATTGACGGGTGTGGATGTCGAGCAGATACGCGGGAAGCTTGGTCCTCGCAGTGCTCTCATCGAGTTTGTTGTCAGCGGCCTGATTGATCTGAAAGATCCAGCCTCTCGAGCCGGGGACGACCCGCACCTCCTCGCCTTCTTTCTGCCATCCGATAAAACGCGAGCCTGTCGCCTCGTCGATCTGGGGCGATTGAAAGAAATCAATGATCAGATTGAGAAACTCCGGGGGCACATTGAACGTGTGCCCCGGTCACTGCGTTTCATGTCCGAGGAAGAACTGGAGTCTCAGTATCAGGAATTGAGTTCCAGTCTGTACCGCAGCCTCCTGCAGCCGTTTGACGAGGAATTAACGAACATTGAAAACCTTGTCGTCGCTCCTGACGGACAGCTTCATTTCATTCCGTTTGCCGCATTAAACCGTGCGAATGGTCATTATCTGGTTGAGGACCTGGCCATCAGCTATGTCTCTTCCGGTCGGGACCTGCTCCGTGAAAATGCCGCGCCCGGACGCGGGACTCTAGTGCTCGCTGATCCGGATTATGACGCGACTCGCAAAGAACGGATCACGACAGCGAAAACACTGGGAATCGACTTGTCACCCAATGTCAGCCTCGCACTGCGCGGTGCCGGGCAGATGGAACTGAGATCACTCCGGTGGAGGCCACTACCGGGCGCCCGGCAAGAAGCGGAATCTGTTCAGACTCAACTGAAGGATTCCATTTATGGTCCCGTGCAGGTTTTTTATGGAGGGGACGCGGCTGAAGAAGTCTTCAAAACGGTAGTTTCTCCCAGGATCATCCATATCGCCACTCATGGGTTTTACCTACCGTTCGAAAATGTCGGAACTTATAACGAGAGTCGATCTGTTCAGCGATCATCTGGTTCGGCTCTGGGAAGGCTGCGATATGTTGACAATCCGCTGTTGCGATCCGGGCTCGTGCTCGCGGGAGCCAATCAACTGGCAACGAGCAGCGAGGAACGAGGTATCAATCTCGAGGACGGCTGGCTGACTGCCCAGGAAATCTCATCGATGGATTTTCGCAATACAGAACTGATTGTGTTAAGTGCCTGCGAGAGCGGTCTGGGTGATTCGGAACTGGGGAACGGGGTACGGGGATTGCAGCGCGCGTTTTTAATAGCCGGCGCTCATAGTCTTCTGACAAGTATGTTCGAAGTACCGGACACAGAGACGCGCGAACTGATGGGATTGTTCTATCAAAAGTTCGTTCAATCGGGCGATCAGGTCAAATCTATGCAGTGGGCCCAGCAAAAACTCATTTTAAAAAGGCGGGATCAAAGCAAAGCCGCCCACCCGTTCTTCTGGGCAAGTTTCTTCATCGTTGGCCAGCCGGAAAGAACTCCTGCCGGCAAGTGATGATCAGACGCTGAGATCAGATAAAAAAACAGCCACCTGCAAACTTCGCAAGTGGCTGTTTTATATGACGGCGAATGCAGCTCAGCAGAGCATGTTTCAGAACACAAAAAAGCCCCCGTTCATAAGGAACGAGGGCTTTCCACAACCAACCTCTTTCAACCAGACTTACGATACTTTCTGGAAAGCCATGGTGGTTCCGTCAGCAACCAGTTGCACATAGAGGACACCATTTTCAAACCAGAACTTTGACTGTTCCACAC
>JAGQQP010000596.1 GCA_020426085.1 Planctomycetaceae bacterium
AGGGTTCTTTTGTTTTGTAACTCTTTCACGTGATGAACTCAACAAACAATCTCGACTATCGAGATTTCGCGATAAAAGATTCCTCGACCTCCCCGCCTGCCGGAAATGGCGTTCAAAGTGAACCGGGAATCGGGATAGAAAACGATCAATCAATGCGTATTGGAATATTAGGCGGAACGTTTGACCCTGTGCACAATGCACATCTTCTGATGGCGGAACAGTGTCGCGAACAATGTGAACTGGATCAAATCTGGTTCATCCCCGCCGGAAACCCGCCCCACAAAGAAGGCAAGAATGTCACGTCCGGCAAACAGCGCCGGGAAATGCTCGATTTCGCGATCGCCGGCCACCCTGCCTTTCTGATCAAAGACCTGGAACTGAACCGCGAGGGTCCCAGTTATACGGTCGTGACTCTGCAGGAACTGAAAGCCCTGCATCCCAAAGACGAATTCTTTCTGATCATCGGTGCGGATTCGGTGAAAGACCTGCATACGTGGCGCGAACCGGAGGCGATTCTGGAACTGGCCAGTCTGATCGGCGTCAATCGCCCTAACATTAGTCTACCAGACCTGACCGAACTGAAACAGAAATTCGGTGAGATTGTCGACTCAAAAATCTTCTGGGTCACCATGCCGGGAATTGAACTCTCTTCAACCGACATCCGACAGCGAATTCACGAAAACAGAAGTGTCCGCTATATGACGCCGCGCTCCGTCGAAGTTTATATCCACAATAACAGGCTGTATTTAGAGTAAGATTTCCCTAAACTTTGATTTTCACTTCGTTTATGAGGGGGGAACTCTTATAAATAGTGCTGACTACTGGAAATTCCCGCCGGTTTTGATCAGAATTAGAAAGCAGGCTCGCGATGGAGTATTTAATTCGATGCCTGCTGTACAACGTCGGTGTTAAATAGAGACAAGAGGGAAATGGATCACCTGAGTTCATAAATTGCGTACCCACTGAAACCTGCCTGAAAACCTCGCCAGACATTTTTGAGACAACATTGATCCTGTTCAACAACACAAAGAGAGAACCGGATTAAAATTTATACCTGTCAGTGTGACTCATCCTCGGCCTGACCAACCTGACAGAAATCGCAAGGAAAAACGGTTGTCATGGATTCGAAATCTACAACAAAACTCAATACAGAACTGGAAGAAGGAGCCTCGCTTTCAGCCTTTGATTATCAACCCAGAACACGCATTGTGTTCGGCAGCGGTTCCCTGAACCGCCTGGGAGAACTCACTGTCGCTGAAGGTGCCAGACGGGTTCTGCTGGTGACCGATAAAGGACTGGCAGCCGCCGGACACGAAGCCCGTGCTGTCGCATCGCTCCAGGAGAGTGGCATTGAAATCACCATTTTTGATGACGTCCATGCCAACCCCACGACAGAGGACGTCGATCGCGGCCTGCAGGTCGCGCGACAGCATGAGATCGATCTGATCGTCGGTCTGGGGGGAGGCAGTAGTATGGACTGCGCCAAAGGCATTAACTTCCTGCTGACCAATGGCGGCAAAATGGAAGACTACTGGGGCGTCGGCAAAGCGACCAAACCGATGCTCCCCTTAATTGCCGTTCCGACAACCGCAGGAACCGGGAGTGAAGCACAGTCCTTCGCCGTCATCGCCCACCCCGAAACACATATGAAAATGGCCTGCGGCGATAAAAAAGCAGCCTGCCGCATCGCCATCCTCGATCCCGAACTCACACTGACAATGCCCCGTTCGGTCACGCATGTTACCGGCATCGATGCCTTAAGCCACGCACTCGAAACATTCGTGACCAAACCGCGTAACGAAATCTCCCAGTTGTTCAGCCGCCGCGCCTGGTCTCTGCTGGCGAAGAGCTTCCCGCAGGTACTCAATTCCCCCAATGACCTGACAGCCCGGGGAAACATGCAACTGGGTGCCCACTTCGCAGGTGCCGCTATTGAAAACTCCATGCTGGGCGCCACGCACGCTCTGGCCAATCCGCTTTCCGCGCATTTCGGCCTCACGCATGGCATTGCCATCGGAATCATGCTGCCGCACGTGATCCGCTTTAATGCGGAACTGGTCGGACCACAATATTCGCTGCTGGCATCGGATCTCGGCCTCTGTGATCCTCAAGATCCTGCCGGTGCGGGTCTGTTAGCCGAACACTTCCAGTCACTGGTTTCACTGGCCGGTGCCCCCACTACGCTTTCCGAATGTGAAGTCGATCTGAACCTGGTAGAGCAGCTGGCGGAAGAAGCGTCCCGACAGTGGACGGGCAACTTCAACCCCCGGCCCGTCGATCAATCCTCGCTAAGGGATTTATACGAATGCGCATTTTAACAGCGACCTTCCCCGGACTCCGTTGTTCTCCCGCATGGATCACCACGCTCCTGCTGGCCTGCTCAATCTCCAGTGTCACCACTGCTGAGAAACCCGATGTTTCCGGCAAGCCAGGTTCGGCAGCAGCAGATGCCCCCAGAGAATCAGGAAACTGGGCTTCGTTTCGCAACGGCAAACTGCAGCAGGGCATCGCTGATTCAACGCTGCCCGCCGAACTGGAACTGCTCTGGCAACACACCTCTTCTGATGGCATCGCCTCGACCGCAGCGATTGTCGGAGATCGGGTTTATATGGCGGGCCTCAACGGCTATGTCGAATGTCTTGAACTCAAGACAGGCAAACCGATCTGGAAATACCGCTCGATTGAAAATCCCGATCCCAAAGAATTTGCTCCCGGCTTCAAATCATCGCCACTGGTCACTGCCAATGGCGTCTACCTGGGTGACGAAGACGGCATCTTCCACGCCCTTGATCTCAAGACCGGTAAAAAACTCTGGCAGTTCAAAACCGACGCCGAAATTATCAGCAGCGCGAATGTGACGGCAGACGGAAAACTCCTGTTCGGCAGCTATGACAATTCCCTCTACTGTCTGAATGAAAAAGATGGCGCCCTGTTGTGGCGTTTTGAAACCGACGGCTATGTGAACTGCTCCCCCGCCATCGTGGAAAATTTCACGTTTGTGACCGGCTGCGACGAACAGCTCCGTGTGATTGACATCACTACCGGTAAACAGCACAGCCATATGCCGCTGGAAACGTATCTGATCGCTTCACCAGCCATCATGGGTGACAACCTGTATGTCGGCACTTATGCCAGTGAGATTATCTCGGTCAACTGGAAAGAA
>JAGQQP010000597.1 GCA_020426085.1 Planctomycetaceae bacterium
CTGCGGATTGCGATACTCGCCTTGCGTGATCCATTTTTCGGCTTCTCGCCAGTCGGGCCCCGGCACCGTCAGGTCCAGATCATACAGGGCTTTGCGGGCATGACTGATTTTCGAGAGTGCCTTGTTCCCCGTCCGTTTCATCAGTCCCTGCAGGTCGGCTTTGAGTTCGGGATCCTGTTCCAACTGATGCAGTAATTCGAACGAACACTGCATCTGCACATACACGTAAGCGGAATGATGTTCGTCCGCTTTCATCGACTGGGTCTGCCGGATTGCCGGCGTCAGGTAGTGACGGTACTGTTTCCGATACTTTTCCTCTCCCGTCACATCCCAGGCCGCCGCGTAGATCATCGGCAGCCGTGCGGCTTCGTGGGGGCGCACGTTCCACATGCGACAGATCCCCAGTGGACAGCGTTTTCCGTCCGCCCGCAGAAAATCATAGTTCGTCTCCGCCGTCACATTGGCAATCATCCGGTCGGCGACCGCAGACAGAATCGTGCGGATCTCCTGTTTCGTTTCAGCATCGCAGAGTGGGCTATGATAGTACCGCCATAAGCCGTGCACACAGTGCGTGTATTGATCGCGGGACGAGTTGATGTAGACGCTTTTCCCATCTTCGACACAGACCGCGCGGGCAATGAAGCCGGGGACGCCATGCACTGTCGCGCAGAGCTTGATGCCTTGAAACACGTTGTCGATATCCGTCTTCAGTGTTTCCTTCCCGGTGACGTCGTACATATCGACAATGGTACTCAGCATGGCTCCTCCCAGAATCATGCCGTCTTCCATCCCGGTGCTGTATCCACACGGATTGGGAAACTGCCGCTTGACTTCTGCCGCGGTCGGCAGATGACCGAGTTCCTTCCCCGGTTCATAGCTGCTGAGATAATCATAAAACAGATGTGTCTCTGGTCGATAAAAACGGGTCCAGGTCACTTCCCATGCCTGATCGATCTGCTGTTTCAGTAAGGCATTCCGGTCCGGCTCTGCTCCCTGGGCAGTGAGACTGCAGAGACAGAGCAGAGCGAAATAGACCGACAGGGAGAGTCCTCTGGTGAATCTCTTCTTCATGAAATCAGTTTCTTTAAGTGAAAATATTGGATCGTGACTTGAGTGATCAGGCTGTTAGCGGAAGTAGTATTCGTCGTCCGGATCTGTAGGGCTGCCTGCGAGCGGACTCCAGTAAATGATGCATTCCGGTAATGCTTTTTGCAACGCCTGATAATCCGCTTCGCTGATTTCTGTTTTGTTGAGTTGCAGATATTTTAGAGACTTCAAATTCATCAGGAGTTTCACATCGTTCACTGGTGTGGATTCAAGGATTAAGGTTTCGAGATTCGGCACAGTGAGCAGTGGTGACAAATCAGTGATCCGGGGCTCTCTCAATGCCACGTTACGCAGATGTTTCAGGCTTGCTAACGGTTTCAGATCGCTGGCAGAGGTATATGCCAGTTCCACCTGTATCAGATGAGGCAGTTCAGCCAGAGGACTGAGATCTTTCACTGACGTAGTCGGGCACAGAGTCACTGTGACGACATTTTCGCAATAATCAATTCCCAGTCGCTTCCGTAACCATTTTCGGGGAATGAGATTTGATGTGTTCTGTGCGCCGATCTCATGGCTGTAGTACACAAAACCCTGATGTTCGTTCAACCAGCGAACTACCCGCTGTTGCTGGCTGGCGCGGACTACATTTCTCGTCACGAGCCCCCCGCCTGCCAGCAGGATCAAACCGCTTACAAGTAACAGGCAGCGTTTCCAGGTTGTGCTGATCTTCAAAGTCATACGAGAATGATATCACAGCCTTGCATCAGAAAAACAGCCCGTTATTGAGGGCAACTTCACCAGAACTCGTTCGTGTCATTTCGTGCTTTTCGTGGTAGAATAAAACGAACTGTTACACGATGGTAAAATAAACATTCTTAATTTAACATGCAGTGTAGTGATACCGTAAAAGCGAAACGAACTACAACAGGAAAAACACCGTGATTGAACACACCGTCACCTTTCGTCTGAAACACCCGCACGGCTCTGACGCAGAAACCACTTTTCTTTCTGCCGCTGCTGCACTGGCTGAAATTCCGGATGTGAAAAACTTCGTGATTCGACGCCAGACCAGTCCTAAAAATCAGCATACATTCGGTATCAGCATGTGGTTTGACACGCAGGAACAATACGACTTCTACAGCAATCACGCTGCGCATCAGGCGTTCATTCAGGAGCACTGGCTCACCAGTGTCGACGATTTCCAGGAAGCCGACTTCGAACCCTATGAGAGTGCCTGAAACCAATAACACATAACCCGGAGGAGTCTCCCATGTCCGACCACCTGTTTTCAGATTTGAAGCGATTGTTCTCACTGATACTCCTGGTTCTGCTGCTGGTGACACCCTCGCAGGCTGCGGAGTTATACGTCGGCGCAGCGACGACCGATATTACTCCCCAACTGCCGGTCTCACTGACGGGGCAGATGCGAACCCGCATCGCCCAAACAGTAGAAAGTCCCGTCACCGCCACCGCGCTGGTGCTGGAATCGCGCGAGGGAGACAAATCACTCGAACACGCGGTCTTCGTCTCCTGCGATCTGGTCTGCATTCGCGGCGGCATTCATGAAGCGGTGCGCGAAAAACTCAAAGGCAAGCTGCCCGGCCTCGATCTTAAGAAGGTCATCATGAACGCCACGCACACCCACACTGCCCCGACGATGATTGAAGGACGCTACACGCTGCCGGAAACCGGCGTCACTAAACCGGCTGAGTTCGTCGAATTCGCTTCACAGAAAATCGCCGATGCCATCAGCGAAGCCTGGAATCATCTCCAGCCCGCCCGCGTCGGCTGGGGACTGGGGCATGCGGTCGTCGCGCAGAATCGACGGGCCCTGTACGAAGGGGGCTGGGCGAAAATGTACGGCAGCACCAGCGCGAAAGATTTTCGTGGCATTGAAGGATACGAAGATCATGGCATCGAAGTGCTCTTCTTCTGGAGTAATGATGGCAAACTGATCGCCACCGCCATCAATGTCGCCTGCCCTGCACAGGCAGTCGAAGGTCGTTCCGCGGTCAACGCCGACTTCTGGCACCCCGTCCGCGAAACGCTGAAGAAGAAATACGCGGAAAGCACTCGTCTGAACGGGTGTCCTACGTGTGTTTTTCCGATCT
>JAGQQP010000598.1 GCA_020426085.1 Planctomycetaceae bacterium
GAGGATTCATCGCATCCTTTACGTCGTCAGACTTTTCGATACACATGGGCATCGTTTTCCAGCAGCCTGTTACAGCTCTGGAGAAATGATCTCTGCGACACGGACGCAGAAATTATCGTTCAGAACCAGCACTTCCCCTCGCGCGATGATCCGACCATTCACCAGAATATCAACCGGATCGCCCGCCAGTTTATCCAGGGGCACCACGACCCCTTCTTTCATTTTTAAAACTTCTTCAATCAGCAGTTCTGTTCTGCCTAACTCAATGCACAGGTCCAGCTCTACATTCTGCAGCGATGACAGTTTCATCGCTTCTTCCGGATTACTGGTCATTGCCTCAAAATTGGGGAACTCAAACGCTTTCGTTCCTCCCAGATCCTGCGGGATCCCGTTTCCGGGCCCCAGATTGGGTGAAATCGCGGCAGCCAGATTCGCTTCAGCCTGATTTAATAAGGCCTCGGTCTCTTCGCGTGTAGAAAACGGCATTCCCGACTGATCGTTTGCGGCAGAAGAATGCTGATTAAACAGAGCATCAATATCGTCGTTGTTGACAACTTTCCCCGAACTGCTACCGGCATCTGTGGCCCCCTGCAGTAATTTTTCAATGTCAGCTGGATCGAGAAGACTATCCGACTCTCCCCCGGCAGGAGGCGTATCCGCAGGCGCACCCTGTCCCTGAGAATTCAGCAGTTTTTCTATTTCAGAGGGATCCAGAAGATCGTCATTCTCTTCAGCCACATTACCATCCTGTTATGCTGTTCAAGCATTATTGTGTCATAGTGCGATATTCGCTGATCACAGTTTCGATGACATAACTTTTCTTGAGAACCTTATTAATGGACTCTTTCATCATGCGTTTCACCGTACTCAGCTGTGGGTCATTCAGGTCACTCAGGCTTGATTTTCGCACGACCTCAATGACTGCCTGCTTGACGCGCGCTTTATTCTGCTCTTTGATTAAAGAATCAAAATCAGCAGCTGCTCCCTGCTCGACCAGTGCCACCAGATTGAATGTGACATGAATTGTCGCGCCCGGTTCGGCAATATTATTTGTCACGCTGAAGTTATCGACTGTCACTTCGGCTGTGGTTACCTGCAGATTTTCACTCCCCTTCGAAAGGGAATCTTCTGCCAGTTCAGCGGGTTGAGCCGGTGGAGTCAGCAGCCAGTAGGAAATGCCGATCTGCAGAAAGATGACCAGGAGTAACAAGCCTCCGATCTTCAGCAGTTTACCTTTCGATTGCCCCTGGGAAGTTCCTTCAGTTGAAGTAACCGCCTCCGTATCGACACCAGGCTCTTGCGTTTCGGTGTCTGTTGCCACGAGTCTCCTCCTTGAACTCTCGCATCCTGATCGCGCAAAGACAAATCCATTGTCTTTTAAATACGCTCCGCTCCAGGCGGATGTGTTGGTTACAGGCTTAGCGAAATATAACCGAGTGAATCTGAAAAACGCTCGATCAGGTCAAATCAATCGTCCAAGTCTAACGATTGCCTGTCTTAGGAGAGACTATATACGCATCAATTAAAAATACGTCAACCCGACGATTTAAGTATTGCTCTTCGGAGTTCCGCGTGATGGTCCTGGGTTCGGCATCTCCCACTGAACTGACAATCAGTCTTTCAGGTTCAATTCCCTTGGACTCCAGGTACTCTGCGACATTCTTGGCCCGATAAAAAGACAACTCCTGTGAATCCAGGAACTTTGAGTCTTTTGGTAAAGGTTCCGGTGAGGCATGTCCACGGACGATCAGCCGATTGGGTGTCGGTAAAAGAATTTCGGCGATGATGTCGAGTTTACGTTTAATTTCCGGAGTCAGTTCTGCCGAGAACCTCTCGAAACAGGCTGCTCCCCCCAGAGTCACTTCGGTACCCGTATTAATACGTTCGACGGTTTTATTCGGACCGCCTCCGCCGCTGGATTTTTCTTTTCCCGTTTTGGTACCGCCGTCAGAGCTGGAGCCTTTTGATGCAGGCTTACTCTGGTTACTGGTGGGATCCAGAGATTTTCCGGGAACCGCAGCGGTCCCCTGATGGGTACCAAACCGTTCGCGCAACGAATCCAGCATGGCGCGAACGCTACCTTCGTCATTCCGGATTTCACTCATCGACACCAGCATGATGAAAAATGTCAGCAACAATGACATCATATCACCATAGGTGACCACCCATTCCGGAACGCCAGGAGGTCCATCTTCTTCCGGCATCGCCATCTGAGAACACTCCTTTGTGGTCTATAAATATCAAGAACAATACGATGCTGGAATGCATGGGGAATCCGGGAACATTCAACAGAATCAGGCTGCCTGACTGTCTTTGCCCACCCGCTGATCCTGTGGTAAAAATGTATTCAGTTTCTGTTCAATCACGCGCGGATTGTCACCTTCCTGAATGGCAATCAGACCTTTGATGATGACTTCACGGACCTGAAACTCCTGCTTGCTGTAAAATGCCAGCTTGTCGGCAAACGGAAGAAAGAACAGGTTCGACACCAGCGCGCCGTATAACGTGGTAATCAACGCCACCGCCATACCCGGGCCGATCGCCTCAGGGTCATCCATGTTCCCCAACATGATGATCAACCCCATGAGCGTCCCGATCATCCCGAACGCCGGGGCATAGCGCCCCACTGTATCCATCAGTGATTTTCCGTTTTTATGCCTGCCGGCAACCGCTTCCATTTCCGTTCGCAGGATCTGTTCCATGAGTTCCACATCGGTACCATCCACCGCCATCTGGACCCCCAGAAGAATAAACGGGTCCTCGATTTCTTCGGTTTTGGCTTCTAATGCCAGAATCCCGTCGCGGCGAGCGATTTCTGCAAACTCCACGATCTGAGTAATGACGGGAGCCAGTTCCTGCTGTTTGGGGAAGAAGACTTTCTTGAGCACCTTGGGGAACAGCATCATGGCTGCACCGGGAAACGCGATAAAGCAGGCAGCGATTGCTCCCCCGACGACCACGGCAGCAGACGGAATATCAATGAATGCAGTAAAACTGGAACCGGGCGCAATCGCAATCGCCAGCAGCAGCAGAACGATCCCTGATATTAATCCACCAGCGGTTGCCTTATCCATTTCTGCCAACGTTCCTGAGATCGTGGCCTGTCAGCCACTGTAAATTCAAATCACACTGCCTGATGGCGCTC
>JAGQQP010000059.1 GCA_020426085.1 Planctomycetaceae bacterium
CTCGGCCATTAGTTTGACATTGATCTGTATTCGCTGCGCGATCATCCTGTAATCCCCGCATGTGTTTTCGAATCGATGACGTGTATTCCATCGTGATTGAACCTGGTCAGCTCTTTTTTTTTTTTTTTTTCATCTGCAGGAACCCAGCCACGATCGACGATCAAACGTGCTCCGCGCCTGAAACTGAGATAGGACCAGGCCCACTGCATCACGACCAGTACGCGGTTTTTAAATCCGGTGAGATAAAAGACGTGCACGACCAGCCAGACCACCCAGGCAAAAAAACCGGCCAGCTTGAGCCGCCCCATTTCCACAATGGCGCGACTGCGGCCGATTGTTGCCATCTGCCCTTTGTCCCGAAAATGGAACTTGCTGCGTGGCTTGCCTTTGACTTCATGGCGGATTGTTTTGCCGATAAATCGCCCCTGTTGTAATGCAACGGGAGCTGTTCCCGGCAGCGGACTTCCTGTCTGATGTGTATAACTGGCCTGGTCGCCTGCCACAAAGACATTCGGATAACCTTCCAGGCTTAAATCCGGTTCAACCAGGACTCGACCTCGATTATCGACGTGCATGCCCCCCGACTGTCCGAGTTCAGAAGCCTCGACTCCCGCAGCCCACAGCACAGTTGCGGCTCGAATTCGCTCATCCCCCAGTTGCACTCCCTCATCGTTGATATCGGTGACTACAGAGGAAGTCCAGATCTGAACTCCCAGATTCTCCAGGTCGCGAGCGGCCCGGTTGGACTGCTGCTCAGAAAACATAGGCAGAATTCGAGGACCTGCTTCCACGAGAATCACACGTGTATGACTGGGATTGATTCGGCGAAAATCACGGGACAGAGTAAAGCGACTCATTTCCCCGATGGCGCCTGCCAGTTCAACACCGGTGGGACCGCCACCGACGATCACGTACGTCAGATACTTCTTCTGTTCATCGGGATCGGTGATGCGTTCGGCATGCTCGAAAGCAGACAGGACGCGCTTGCGAATTTCGGTCGCCTGCGAGATTGTCTTCAGGCCGGGTGCATATTTTTCCCATTCATTATGGCCGAAATAACTGTGTGTCGCACCGCAGGCTAATACCAGATAGTCATATTCGAGCTCACCGAAATCAAATTTGACTTTCTGTGCGGGGAGGTCAATTGATTCTGCTTCCCCCAGTAACACACTGGTATTGCGATAGGCCGAGAGCAGACTGCGAATGGGGGTGGCAATATCCGCCGGGCTGAGACCGGCCATCGCAACCTGATAGAGCAGTGGTTGAAACAAGTGATAGTTATGGCGATCCACCAGAGTGACTTCCACTCCGGCAACTCCCCCCAGCTCCAGTGCCGCGTTCAATCCGGCAAAACCACCGCCGATGATCAGTACCCGTCTGGAATCGGACTTGCTTCGAGGGTTCTGTATAGTATTCATTTCACTAAATTTTTTAGACAGGACGTTCCATTCAATCAGACAGAAGTAAGCGCCCCTTTTGATGCCGATTAAGAAAACACACTATAGCCATTCTAGTCGATTCGTCCATACACACAAAATATCTTCTTGAAAAATCGAGGCGATCTGACCGGAAACAACAATTTCAAGTGAATTTCAGGCAAGAATCTCATGAACCACTTCGCCATGCACATTCGTCAGGCGGCGTTCAATTCCATTGTGGTACCAGGTGAGACGGGTATGATCGATCCCCAGTAGATGTAGAACGGTGGCGTGATAATCGTGCCAGGCAATCGGTTTTTCGACGGATTTCCAGCCGAATTCGTCAGTGGCACCATAACTGAAGCCATGCTTGAGCCCGCCGCCCGCCATCCAGACCGAAAAGCCATTCATATTGTGATCGCGGCCGGTACCGACTTGATCGGAAGCAGATTGTGTAAAAGGGGTCCGCCCAAATTCGGTGGAAAAGAGAACCAGAGTATCATCCAGCATACCCCGCTGTCGCAAATCCTGAACTAAAGCCGCGACAGGCTGATCGATGCGGGCTGCTTCGCGAAGATGGTTCCCCTTTACATTTTCATGGCCATCCCAGTTGATGCGCGGTGAACCAAACGGGCCCCCCGAAAACAGTTGTACAAATCGAACCCCCTGCTCCAGTAAGCGTCGCGCCAATAGGCAGTTACGGGCAAAGGGGGCCGTCACTTCGGAATCAAATCCATACAGAGACTGAGTTGCCGGTGTTTCGGCGGACAGATCCGTCACCCGGGGCACTGCCAGCTGCATTTTCGCGGCTAATTCATGGCTGCGAATTCGGGCTTCCAGATCACTGTTCGCCCCCATCCGTTCCAGGTGCCCCTGATTGAACTGATTCAATAATTGACGACTGGCTTGTTCCGTGGTTTTCGAGATCTCACGCTCCGGGAATAAATCGCGGATCGCCGGCCCCTGAGATTGAAACGGCACTCCCTGATGTAAAGCGGGTAAAAAACCATTCGACCAGTTGATTGTCCCCGCAGCGGGATAGCCGCGTACATCAGGCAGCACAACAAACGAAGGCAGTTCATCGGTTTCACATCCCAGTCCGTATGAAAGCCAGGAACCGAGAACCGGAAAACCATTCAATCGAAATCCGGTGTTTTCCTGGAACGTTGCAGGTGTGTGATTGGCGGAATCTGCTTTCATCGACCGCAACAGAGTGAGCTCATCCGCCTGAGCTGCGATGTGAGGAAACAGATCGGAAATCCAGAGTCCGCTCTCCCCGCGCTGGCGGAATTCAAAATCGTTTTTGCGTAACAGTCCCACCTTTCCAAAAAAGGTCTCCGGAGTTTTATCCGTAGGCATCACCTTCCCATGCAGGGCTTGGAGCGAGGGCTTATAGTCAAAAGAATCCAGATGGCTCAGACCGCCGATGAGACAGATATGGACGACCCGTTTCACCCGAGGCGGAAAATGAGGTGCCGGCGAAACCTGTCTGTCTGACGATGCACCTCTAACAGATTTCTGATGTAACAGCAAATCCATCAGCGCCGTTCCTGCCAGACCGGTTCGGGCCCAGGAAAAGAATTCACGACGCGACATCGCATGATCTATATTCTGAAATGACATTCTGCTCTCAATTCACATATAAGAATTCATTGCTGTTCAATACGACTCGACACAATGCTGAGAGTCCATGTTTCTCACAAAACGCACTGGCCGTTGACAACTCGGCTGGTTGGGGCGGACGTTGATAGGCCAGTAAAAACAGTTCTGTCACCTGACTCTCCACCCCGGTTCCCACGCGCTGCTGCACGCGTTCCGCCAGCCGGTCTGACATGCGTAAAATAAAAGAAGCATTCATCAGTGAGAGTGCCTGGAGAGGAGTCGTCGTCGAAGCGCGGTCTGGTGTCGTCGTCGAGGGATCCGGACAATCGAAGGTCTCCAGCAAAGGATGTCTCCCGCCTCTAGCGGAAAATCGATAGATGGACCTGCGATTAAACTCTTCGCCTACCGGATCGAGGGGTTCATAAAATTGAGTCCCTTTGAAGAAATAGGATTTCACATCCTGGTATCCCTGCCCCCCGACCTCGGGATTTAACTGACCGGAAATTTTCAGTATGGAATCGCGAATCGACTCCGCTTCAATGCGCTGCGGGCTCTTGCGCCATAACCACTGATTGTCGGCATCCACTTTCATAGCCTCAGCATTCAGCTGCGCTGACTGCTGATAGACGGCGGAGAGCAGAATCAGACGGTGTAATGACTTCAGACTCCAGTTCTCCTGAATCAATCTGCGAGCCAGCCAGTCAAGTAATTCCGGATGGCTGCAGCGTCCGCCATTAAACCCGAAATCGTTGGGAGTATTCACAAGTCCCCGGCCAAAATGATAGTGCCAGACGCGATTCACGATGACGCGCGCGAAGAGCGGATTTTCAGAGCTGGTGACCCACTCTGCAAATTTAATCCTGCGATCATGATCAGAACAATCCGCCGCCAGCTTCAGATCTGCGTTAACACCCTGAATTGCTTTTAAACCCCCCGGGCTGACAACCCCCGCCGGTGCTGCAACGCTGCCTCGTTTCAAAAGATGCATTTCACCGGGATCACGCGAAACGGCCGCATAAACTTTTCCGGGTTGAATGGCCTGCAGTTGTTTCATTCTGGCCTGCAACTCAGCTCGTTCTCTACGCAGTTTTTTTCGTTTGACCAGCTCTGACGGTGAAAGTACGGCAACCAGTTCTTCCTCAGAGAAAAAAGTCCCCCCTCCTTTTGCCGACTCCTGAATTTCCATCGAAGTCAGGGCACGGTCATACAAACGGGCTTTCGTGATGATTCCTTTTAAGAGTCGATTCCCGGCGGGTGAACCGTGTCGCAAACCAAAGAGGACTTCTGACTTCTCAGCTGAAAACGACTGCAGCCCACCTGACTGGTAAGGCTTTCCATAACGCTGACCGTTGCGATAGGCGGTGATCCTGCCATCCGCTGAATACACGATCGCAAGCTGCACTTCCTTTTCCACGGCCCCCTGTTCCTGCGGACCCTGAAACGATTTCGTACGATGAAAATGATCGCTGCCTGCCAGCCAGTGCCCCGGCTGCTGTTCGCCAAACACGATCGCATCGAATAGATTGCCATCCAGTGTCTGCACACTCAACACGCCCCCGCCGCGCTGATCGAGGTTGGTCAGCTTCACCCAGGCTTCCAGTGTTTTTTCGGTCAATCCCTGCTTGAGTGGCTCTGTTTTCAGATAGGATTTGTTTCCATCCAGCAGCAGTCCCTTGTCCGTTTGTCTGGCAGAACCATGCAAAGTTCCCTGCAAACCACCTACCACATCCTGTGTACTCTTCCGAAAATCCCAGGCGGCAATCGGTGAAGTGAACGCCGGAGGTAAGTCCGTCTTTTCCTGCGCTGTACGGGAATCAAGAATCCGCTGGCGGGCCAGGGACTCTAATTCAAACAGGGGTTGCTGAGTTTCGTGAAGTGTCTTCTTTGTCTGCGCCAGTTCCTGCTGCGCCTTTTCATAAACGGAATCAGGCAGAACCCGCTCCCCGTGCCCTGCTCCGGAAAGTGCCGCGGCAAACTGATAGTATTCTTTCTGGCTGACAGGATCGAATTTGTGATCGTGACAACGGGCACAATTGACCGTCAAACCTAAAAATGTCTGACCGACAACACCGACGATGTCTTCCAGTTCGTCCTGTTTCATTGTCGCTCGCATTGTCTGACTGACGGGAATTACCACATCATGCGGACCTGCCACCAGGAAACCGGTTGCTTTCACCGCCTGCGGATCGTCTGGCTTGAGCAGATCACCGGCCAGTTGCAGCTTTGCAAACTGGTGATAGGGCAGATCCTGATTCAGCGCCTCAATTACCCAGTTGCGATAGGGCCAGGCATTCAATCGCGGTTGGTCTCGTTCAAAGCCGTTACTCTCACCAAAGCGGACGACATCCAACCAGTGTCTTGCCCAGTGTTCTCCATAGTGTGGAGACGCGAGCAGGCGATCAACGAGTTTCTCATAAGCGTCAGGCGACTCATTTTTCAGGAAGGCTTCTACTTCTTCCGGTTCGGGAGGCAATCCGGTTACCGAATAGGAAAGACGTCTGATTAAAGCGCGACGATCGGCAACAGGCTGAGGCTTCAGTCCCTGCTCGCGCAGCATTCTTAGAATAAAAGCATCGATCGGATTTTGTCCCCAATCCTTATCGGTAAGGGACGGAACAGCAGGATCCTGCAGAGGTTGAAGGGACCACCAGTCATAACCGCCTCGCTTCTCTGTGGTTTTACTGAAGGCATCGATCGGATCGGTTCCCCAGGGAGCACCTGCTGCGATCCACTGCTTGAACAGCTGTTTTTGTTCTGCAGTCAGCGGGTGTTCGGGCGGCATGGCATCTGATTCGATATATTGCCACAACAGACTCTCTTCCGGCTTACCAGCCTGGAATGCCGGTCCCGTTTCTCCACCTCGCAATGCAGCTGCGCGACGGGAAAAATCGAATCCCGCTTTGGGATCCAGACCGGCGTGACAGTCCAGACAATGCCCGGCGATTAACGGAGCCATCACACGATCAAAATCAGCACCGGCAGTCCTGGCATTTTGAAACAGTTCTCCTGCCTGAGTGGAAACAACCAGGTTCAGCCAGAATACGACTGCCAACACACTCAATCCAGGACAACCTGCACGCATGGCAAAATCTTTCTGCTGACATTCAAAAGAGTATTGTGATGCTACCGAACTCCTGTTCCCCGGCTGTGGAGGTTGACATGCCTCTGCAGGAGCCATATCATATTTCACTATTGAAACCTATTTCATATATGAAGTCAACAACAATGAGCGTTCCCGACACAAAACGGAAATCGGAAGCAGCTGCCTCCCCCAGTCTGCAGCGGGGAATCGCGCTGCTGGAGCACCTTGCCAGACATTCGCATGGCTGCACGTTGAGTGCGCTCAGCGAAGAATTGTCCATTCCCCAGGCATCGTTATTGCGGATTGGAAAAGCTCTGGAAGAACTCGGCTATGTCACACGCGATGTCACTTCCAAAAAATACTACCTGACGAATCGGTTTCTGCAGTTGATCCCTCCGACCGTCCAGGATCGCCCGCTGATGGAATGTGCCATCGGTCCGATGCGAGAACTGCGTGATACTACGGGCGAAACCACCCAACTCTGCTGTCTGATCGACCGGGAAATTGTCATCCTGGAACAGATGCTGGCGCGACACGCCTTCAAGTATTCTGCTGAGATCGGAGCCCGCGCCCCGTGTTACAGCTGCGCTCCCGGAAAAGCGATCGCGGCGTTTCTGCCGGAAAATGAACGCGATGACCTGGTGAACCGGCTGCAGTTTAAACGCTTCACGCCACATACCATTACATCCAAAAAAGTATTCCTCAATGAGCTGGATCTGATTCGTCAACGTGGTTATGCCATCGACCATGAAGAAGGCCTGGTGGGAATCCGCTGTATCGCGGCACCCATTCTGGATCGAAATGGCATCGCTATTGCCGCATTCACGATCACCGGCCCTGCGGAACGGATCCCACAGGACGAATACGAATCGCTGGGGCAGGTCGTTCAATCCCGGGCAGATGCCGTCACTGCCGCCTGCAATCGCTGAATACGAACGGAAACTCGCGCTTCGCGGCCTTACAATTAATACAGTTGCCACGATTGTTCCAACCGTTTCAACTTTTCATTTCCCGATAATTGCCCCACTCGGAATTCCAACCCGCAGACGAAGCAGTTGATCCCTCCACATGCGTGTTGCAATTTGACATCCTGCATTCACAACCTAGCTTTAGTTTAACTGGATGGATTTGATGTATCGTTGAAATGTCTTTTGAACTTAAAACAGACATGCACATCTGAAACCAGTACACTCTGCCATGTCTCTGTTTTAAAACTGACTGCTGAATCATTCTCCATTCCGTTGTGAAACACAGATATTGCAAAAAGAGAATTTTTTGTGATATGCAAGACACAAGCGTTCCAGCAGAACAACTTGTGTGAGAGCTCTGCTCGAAATACCAAAGGTCACACGATGAACAGCCCCCTTATAGCATCGAATAACTCCATGCCGAGTTCATCCTCGGTACATGGCAGCTATAATATGGGCTCTTCAAAGATTCTCAGACAGCTGATTTCACTCTCGGAAGACTTCGAAGAATATTCCCTGGAGTCCGACAACAGCGACATGATCGATCAGGTGATTTCCCGGAAACACCTGCGCAAGCTGCTCTCAGCATTACAGGCACGCGATGCTGCCACACTCTGTCATTCGAGACGGGTTGCTTTTCTGGCAAAAGGCATCGCGACAAACCTGGGCTGGGAAGGAATCCATCTTAAACGACTCGAAGTGGCCGCCCTCTTACATGACATCGGAAAAATCGGCGTTCCCGATCATATCATCTTCAAGCCAGGCAAACTGACGTCCGAAGAAATTGAGCTGATGTCGCATTACCACAACATTGGTCTCGACGTCCTGCAAGCCTGCCGTACCGATCATGAAGTATTAACGATCCTGTCGCAGACCCGTTATCACTTCAGTGGTGCCACGAACGGTTATCAGTTCATCGGCAGTGAAGTCAACCAGGGAGCACGCATCCTGGCGATTGCCGACGCTTACGACTCGCTGGCGACAGACCAGGTATATCGCACGGGAAAAAAACATGAGGAAATCATGTCGATTCTCATGGAAGCAGCGGGAACACAGTTCGACGGAAATATAGTCTGTGCACTTTCACGCTGGGAACAGAATGAAAAGCAGGCTTTCCATGATGCATTACTGGAAGTGAATCGTCTGTTCCAGCCTAAAGATTTCACAGAACGGGAAGCACAGGAAGCAAACCTGATCAGCAACATTTTCTCGTATCTGTTTCAGATCGAAAGTCTGTACGACGGTTTTTATATCGTCAATGCAGATTTTCAGTTTGTCATCCTGAGCCCCGGCCTGGAAAAGCTGGCCGACCTTCGCGCGATTGATATACTGGGAGAATCATGGACCAGCACCAGCCTGCCTCTCACAAATAAGGAAGGCACTAACCTCACTTCCGCAGAATGCTCCATGAACCGGGTGATTGCCAATGGTAAGCCGATGACAACCGAATTCATGCTGGAGCGACCGGGCGGGCGTCTGATTAATATCGAAGTGCAGTCCGTACCGATGTTTGGCGACGATGGCCGACTGATTGGGGTCACCGAAATTTTCCGGGATCTGTCCCGCAGTCTGAAACGTCCAAAAGAATATAACGACCTCAAACTGGCTGCCAGCCTGGATGCGTTAACCTCAGTTGCCAACCGGGGTGAACTGGAAACACAACTGGCGATCATGCTGTCCCGAATCCAGAAACAAGAGAACCCGGAACCGTTGAGCCTGATCTTCATTGATGCGGATCATTTCAAAGACATCAACGACAGCTATGGCCACTCGACCGGCGATGAAGTTCTGGTAGAGATGGCACGTTTATTCCAGCACGAAACTTACTCTGGAGAACTGGTCGGCCGTTACGGCGGGGAAGAGTTTGTCATCCTCTGTCCTGAAACGGAACTGGAATATGCTGTTAAAAAAGCAGAACGCTTACGACTGGCGGTCTCTAATCTGAAAATGGAAAACCATCCGAACATCAGGCTCGCTGCTTCATTTGGTGTCGCGCAGTATGAGCCAGGCGATTCATTAGAAAGCCTGTTTCATCGTGCAGACAGCGCTTTATACCAGGCGAAAGAGACGGGGCGAAATAAAGTTCGCTCTCTCACATGCGAACAGATGAAGTCGGGCGAGATACTGCCTGACGAGATGCCTGAAAAGTCCGCTGCAGAAGCCATGAAATTTGAAAGTACTTTCAATGCACTGATCTCGTCAGACTTTATCGTCTACAAGCTTGGTGGCTTCGTAAATGATAACCATGCGCAACTGACCGAAGTCAGCACCAACCGGGCCGTAATGAGACTGGGGAAGGCTGGATTACTTCCTTTCTGGGGCAAAACTGATGATCGAAAACCGGTAGAAATCGAAGTCGTCTTCGGTTCGTCTACCAAGAAATCGAACGGCAACCGACGTCAGACTTCCTCGCAGGTTGAAATTGCGACTCGCATTACCCCGCTGGGATGGATCAAACAACCTGAAGTGTTTCAACAGCGGGCTGGACGTGTCTTCCGACTGCTGAAAGATTACTTCGCAGCCGAATGATTTCAGTGTCATTGAACGGCAGATCCTGCCGGTCGACACAGATTGAATCCCTGGACACCCTCCGCCTCACAAGACAGGTAATTTACACCAGCTTTTCGGGACAAATAGACTGAGTCAAATCTTGAATATCCAACGATTTTATCTGTCATACACCCCCGCATAATCGTCAAGATGCGAAAAACCGTACACGACGGTTAAACTGGAATCCGATAAACCATGCGTACCGATTCACAATTAATCTGCGCACGGTGGTCTCCATAGTGGCTTTAAAATCATTCATTACACAATCTTCTTATTCAGCCTTCCGGTTTGAAACTCGGGATGTTTGCTTCACGGTTCTCCTTGTGACTCTGTGTGGCTTAACGGGTTGTGCACATACAGATTGTGAAGAGTACGGCATCTGCTCACCCGCGTACAACCGGGTTAAGAAATGCTTTCTGTTCCATAAAGATAAATGTTCTCCCCACCCTTACTATGCACCGGATGGCTACCAGGCTGATCTCGACAAATTTGTCGTCAAACATGCGGCTAAAAAGTGTGCTCGAGAATCCCTCAAAACAATTTCCTGTAACTGTAAAGACAAACCCTCGAAGTCATTCCGAAAGGGATATCAGCAGGCCTATGTTGATATCGCAATGGGCGATTCCGGGGAAGTCCCGCCCGTACCCCCAGAGGAGTACTGGGCCGCTCATTACCGGACTCCCGAAGGATATCTGGAAATCCAGGAATGGTTTACCGGCTACAAGCTCGGGGCAGAACATGCCCTTGCAGGGGGACGCTACGATTATAATGAAATTGCGAGTCCCTATTCTTTAAGCGGATGGAATCAACCGGCCGACGAACAGTGGTATGCCGGCGATGTCTATTATGCCCAACCGCAGACCAACGTTCCTTCGGAACCACAAACTGCACCTCCGGCGTCAATGATTAATCCACATCCACGTCCGGAACTCCAGATACCGAAACCAGAGGCAAGTCAACCGAGACAGCCACTGCAGGCTGTTCCGCAGCACCATCCTTTGCCGCCACCACCGGATCCGCAAGGCTATTCCGCGCCAGTCAAACCCGTGCTGCCTCAACCAGAAATACGCAAGCAACCACCGGTTACGGCGCCCAAGCCTCCTTCAGTCAGACAGACACCGGCAGTTCAATCCCCTGCTCCTGCAATTAAGCAGCCTGCACTGCCACCTTACATCAATGATGATCCGCCTCCGAGCCCTTATACATTACAGTCATACCCTTACACACCCTTGCCTGGCACACCAGCTTCCGTGGCGGCTCCAGGTTCAAGCCAGATAGAACAAATCAATCACTCGAACTTAAGTCGTTATTCGACCAGTGAGACACTTCCAGACTATCGAGACAAAAGGTGAAACATGAATCTTCAGAGCATTAAGAAGCTTGTTTCATAGCAATCTGAGTAAGGACATGACCGACAGAATGTCGTTTGAATTAAAAAAAGCAGAAGTCGAAGTAAAAGGTTCGAGCAGGATGCAAACGTATCGAAACCGAATGAACACATTCAAGTGGCACATTTTTTGTGTACTCTGTCTGACCGTGATGTGGAATGGTTGCGCTGCGATTCATCCTCTGAAAGGGGTTCCCGCTCAATACCTGCCTACTGAGTACAAAGGGGAAATCAGGTCAGGAAAAGAAACCATCGACCTGTCTCTGCTGCGTCAGCCTGCCCCCAAGCATTACCTGTTAGATTCAGGCGATGTACTAGGCGTCTATATTGAAGGCGTCCTGGGGCAGTTAAAAGATGTCCCTCCCGTCCACTTTCCACGGACACAGGAAGTGGCTCCCTCACTGGGATATCCGATTCCGATTCGCGAAGACGGCACGATTTCTCTGCCACTCATCGGAACCGTTTTTGCTCGCGGGTTGACACTGACACAACTGGAAGAAACCATTCGTCGCAAATACACCTCTGAAAAGAGTATCCTGCGGGAAGGTCGCGACCGCATCCTGATCAGCCTGCAGAAACCCAGGTCGTATCGAGTCCTCGTCATACGCCAGGAAAACTCCAGCGATATCGTAGGCACGACCGTTGGTAACCTGAATGTTGGGAGATCAAAACGGGGCACCGGCCGGGTGATCAATCTGCCCGCTTATAATAACGATGTACTGCATGCACTCGCAGAAACAGGTGGTCTGCCCGGACTGGACGCTGAAAACTCCATTTACATCATCCGAGGCGGGGCGCATGGAATGAATCAGCCATTGTGTCCACAACCGGTGCAGACCGGCACACATACATCAGACAACTCTCAATCGAATCAAAACATTCAGCAGGTCTCTGATTCCTACACGCCAATTCCACACTATTCGCCAACTCCTGAAGACCCGGAATTCCAGGTCGGGCAGCCTCTCTATTCCAGCGAGGGAAGTTTTTCTACCGATGATTACATGGCACCGACCATCATCAACGACTCCACGATGCAGCGCTCGGGGATCATCAAAATCCCCATTCGCCTGAGTCCCGGAGAACAGGTTCACCTCACACGCGAGGATATCATTCTGCATGACGGCGACGTCGTATTTATCGAATCACGAGATACGGAAATCTTTTACACGGGCGGCTTACTGGGAGGCGGACAATATACATTACCCCGTGATTACGACCTGGATATCCTGGGCGCCATCTCCATTGCACAGGCCTCAAGAAATGGGGGAAGCAGCAAATCGTCGGGAGGCCCGTCGGCTTTGAACCAGGATGTCACCATCAGTGCCAGTAACGCCATCATCCTCAGACAATTGCCGAATGGAACACAACTGCCCATCAAAGTGGATCTCTACGAAGCAGTGCGTACACCCAGTCAGCGGGTGTTAATTCAGCCCGGTGACTATGTCATTCTGCAATACACCAAATCCGAGGCTATCGGTGCCTTCATTGAGAAGCATCTGCTTGAGGGTGCCCTGTTTGGACTGGCAGCATCGAATCTACAAAGCGGGGGAAGCAATCGATAGATTCTCTGATTGCTGCTCTACTTTTGGGTTTCAGTTATACCCGGTTATTTACGGATAACGAAACCCTTTGCAGCATCAGGAACTGCCAGCACTGCCTCACCTGTGTACTGCTTGCCGTTCTTCGTATTGCGGCCGACCAACAGCAGCTTGTCATTGACGCGATCAATTCCTAATGCGCAGTCCAGATCATATTTCGCTGTAAAATTGAAATTAACATCTGCAGTCAGCAGCTCGGAACCATAACAACCGAACCACCACTTGTTATCCGCAAAGGTTGCCGTCTGAATTCCCATCAGCGTGTAACCGCTTTTCAGAATATGCTTCTTGATGAATTTAAAGTTCGCATCATATTCATAGAGATAATTCTCATTCACACCTTTGGGCAAGCCTCCCACGACAATAAACTTACCAGCATGGCAGGCGATTCCCCCTGCACCAAACGTGAC
>JAGQQP010000005.1 GCA_020426085.1 Planctomycetaceae bacterium
ATTTTTATGAAACAAGCGAAGTATCGCACTCGGGGGATCAAAGCTGATCTTGCCCCATATCCGCTTCTGCCGGTATGATGCCGCGCCTGTTGGCTTTAGCTCTGTTTCTCGACGTACTACAACCTGCAAAATTAATTGATCAATTTATAGCGATGAGTTCACAGCACAATATTTTATCTCTCACGAATCAGATTGAAGCCAGTCGTATCTGCCTGATTAAACCCAGTGCATTAGGAGACGTCGTACAGACGCTCCCCATTCTGCCGGTTCTCAAAGCCAGATTTCCTGATGCTCAGATCTCCTGGGTGATTCGTGACAGTTTTGCGAATCTTCTGGAAGGCCATCCACACATCGATGAAATCATCCCTTTCAGCAGGCGGAGTTCAATTCCCTACTGGTGGGGATTCCTGAAAGACCTGAAACAGCGACAGTTTGATCTCGTTCTCGACCTGCAGGGCTTGATGAGAACCGGACTCATGACCGCAGCCACACGAGCCCGCTGGCGAATCGGCATTGAAGCAGCACGTGAAGGTTCCCATCTGGCATACAACATGACCATTCCGGAAACAAGTCGTTTTGTTCCCGCCTATCAGAAATACTGGAATGTTGCCGATGCCTTCGATTCGGGTGAAACCAGCCGTGATACCCGGATCTTTATCGCCGATGAAGATCGAGCCTGGGCAAAGAAGACCCTCTCTGCCGGAGAACAATCCTGCCCCACGCTGGCCATTCATGCCGGAGCACAATGGATTACCAAACGCTGGCCCCCGGAAAGCTTCGCAGCCGTAGGTGCCAAAGCAATCCGCCACTTTCGCTGCAATATCGTTCTGGTAGGCACTGCAGACGAACGTCCTTTGACCAACCAGATCGAACAGCTGCTGCATAAATTCGTGCCGACTGGCCGCGTCCTCAATCTGGCAGGGGAGACAACCCTCAAACAACTGGCTGCAGTATTGATGGAAACAGATTACGTACTCACCAATGACTCCGGCCCGATGCATCTGGCCGCCGGTCTGGGAACACCTGTCACTGGGATCTTTACCTGCACGAGTTCACTTCGCTCAGGCCCTCCCGGCAAACAGCACGAGCTTGTCTCAACGAACGTGGACTGCGCAGCAAGCTATCAGAAACGTTGCCCCAAACGTGGGCCACAAAACTTGTGTTGCATGGACGAACTGGAAGTCACCCGTGTCTGGCAGGCTCTGTATCGTCTGATCTCACGCCATGCTGCACAGCGGAAAACCAGCGCCGCTTGAACGGTACACAGATTTATCTTTCAGGCCGTCTCAATTCATAATACCGGCTGAGTACTCTCACACGGTAGATCTGATAAGCGGTGATCAGCCCCAGGATCGCCAGCACCATGCTGTAGATAACAGGATACTGCCATAACACAGCCAGCTCAGGCCTGACCAGTACCAGCACTGTGACCGCAAGCAGTGACAGGACTGTGGTAAACAAAACCAGACGCACATAGAAAAACAGACCAGCCGAAACAATCAGCATGGGATAGCCAATCAGTAAGATTCCGATCGGTGCATCCGCCAGAATCAGTAACCCGGTTAACAGAGACACATCAGCGGCTGACCAGCAGAACCGAACCTTGATTTTGTTTTCCAGGTGATCCAGTCCCCACTGAAAAAACAGAGCCAGTATGGCCCAGAGCGCAAACAGAGTCATAATCTTCAAGTGATAATTGAAGTCGACCCCTTGCGTTGAATACACGGTCTGAATAATTCCACTGGCCAATACAATGGCAGATAACCGCGAAACCAGAGCAGGCTGCCTGCGAAACCAGCGCTGGAACTGCTGCCTCAAATTCGCAGGCTGCGCCAAAACGGGTTCCCCGGCGATAAACCGTTCCAGATCGTCCGCTAACTCCTGAGCTGTCTGGTAGCGTGCAGCCGGGTCTTTTTCCAGACACTTCAGACAAATCAGTTCCAGAGGTCCGGGGATGGATGCATTCTGCACGCGAGGCAGGGGAGGTTCCCCTTCAATCACCGCCACCAGGGATTCCAGAGGGCTCTGCTGCTTGAACGGCGAGATCCCCGTCAGTAGCTCATACAAGATAATCCCCAGGCTGAAGATATCACTACGCGCAGAAATTTCATCCAGTTGCCCCGCCGCCTGCTCGGGAGACATGTAACCGGGAGTACCAATAATCATTCCACTCTGAGTTTGTGCATCCTGCACGTCATCCAGCTGTTGAGACGCAAATATTTTCGCAAGTCCGAAATCGGTTACATAAGCAACTCCCTGATCATCAATCAGGATGTTAGATGGTTTCAGATCGCGATGGACAATCTCCTGGGAATGCAAATAATCAACGGCTTTTGTAACCTGCTGCATCAGCGAAGCAATCTGGTAATAATCCCGACCTGCATCGTGATTTATGAATTCCAGCCGCGAGTTTGCTAACGAGCCTCCCGGAATATAATCCATCGTGAAGTAATGCTGCCCCATCTGCTGACCGACTTCATGAATGGAAATAATATTCGCATGCTGTAACCGTCCCGCTGCCCGGGCCTCCTGGTAAAACCGGCGTACCTCTTCTTCCGATGCGAACTGATGACTTAAGATCGTCTTTAAGGCCACAATCCGGTTCAGGTCTTTCTGGCGGGCTTTATAGACAATTCCCATCCCGCCACGCCCCAGTTCTTCCAGCAGTTCATAGTTGCCGAATTGAGTCACCTTTCCAGGAGCAGTGCGTTGTGGACCAGGTGTCGCCTGGAGCAGAGTGGCATCGTGAGGTCCCAGAGAATCTGACAACTGTCCGCTTTCTTCTCTGCGGGGGGCAAGTTGTTCCAGCGAATCCAGACATGCCATCAGAGGCCTTAATTCCGGATTGACCGCCTGTAAACTATGGCAACTTTCCTGATCACTGTTCTGCAAATAGTCTACATATTGATTCAGTACTTTAATCACGGACTCGGATGATTGATCCTGTTCGTTATCCACAATTCTGCACTCTCTCTATACCAAGTCCACGACTGAATTGCATTGCTGTTTTCAAGGATGTTCCAGACGCTCCTGCAACTGGTTTAACGCTCTGAGCCAGAGCATCTGAACGGCCCCCGGACTGCGGTTCATTCTCTCCGCGACCTGTTTAAACGAAAGCCGTTGCAGATTCCGCAGCATAATCACCTCCTGATAATCTTCAGGCAATTCGGAGACAGCATCTGCCATCAGAATTTCCTGCTCGCGATTCAACAGGATGCGACTGGGAGTGTCCATCGAATCTTTCAACTCCCAGTTCTGAGCAGCTGACCGAGATGCTGCAGCCCCGTACTGATCCAGTGAAAACTCCCGTTTCACGTCACGTTTGGCCGCCCCCTGATATTTTCTGGCAAAATCCAGAGTATTATGTTTCAGGATTCCCCGCAGCCAGCCCAGCCATTCCGCTTCCGTTTCCCCTTTGAACTGCTCAAGCCCCTGGTGCGCTTCCAGTAAAGTTTGTTGCACCAGATCGGAGGCATCGACTTTCGTACGCATCCAGCCTTCAATTTGTGCCCGGGCCACCAGTGAAATATAGGCACGGCATTTCTGCAACAATTCATTTTCAGCAGCTCGATCTCCGGCACGAGTGCGTTGAATCAGCTCTTGAAAATGAGTTTGCGACATGATTGATTCCCGGACTCCAATTTGACTGAGATCGCTGACAGTTTATCCTGACAGAAAGCAAATCGGTTCTCAACCGTCGTCATCTCTTTTTATACTTGTTGCTGGCTTCTTTGAGCAGGGCTCGCTCCTGATCAGTCAGGCTGGCTTCACCTTCACGGCTGATCTTCTCCAGAATCGCATCGACGCGTTCATCAAGACTTGCCTTGGAAAGATGTGAGTCTTCCTCTGAATACACCCGGAATTTCTTTTTTCTGGCAGAGCGGTTGATCTGGAAACGGTTCCATTTACTGTCGAACTGTCGAGTGAGATTCCAGCCGTAATATTTGTAAGCGACTCCGAACGCTGCCCCCCCTAAGTGAGCAAAATGTGCGACAGCATCTCCCCCCGGGTTGATGAATCCAAACAGATCAACGGCGGCATACAGTACAGCCAGCCAGCGTAATTCGATAGGCAATACAAAAAACAACAGGACCGTCATACGGGGAAAGTACATGGCCGTCAGAAAGACAACAGCCATTACCCCGCCGGAAGCACCAATCACCGGAATCGGACTGATCCCGACATGGCACAGGCCACTGATCACAATTGCTGTCAGATAAAAGGTCAGAAACTCACGGGATCCCAGAATCGGCTCCACCGCACGACCAAACATCCAGAGCACAAACATATTGAAAATGATGTGAGTGAGGGGATTCAGCGCATGACAAAAACCGTATGTCAGCAGCCGCCAGATCTGAAACTGAGAAAAGAGTTGAGCACGTCCCAACTCAAGATAGTCGATTACCGCTGATGATCCCTGACCATCTGCTGTAGCCATCTCAACCAGAAAGACAGCCACATTTGCAATCAGGATATATTTGATAGCCCAGCCACCGGAAGCGACGCCAAACGAGCGATAATTCCCTCCACCACTTTCATGCCGCAGGTAATCCCGGCTCTCAATCCCCATTGCCCAACGTATCCTTATGTGTCAGTTCGTAATTCCGGGCGTCTGAAGACGGGACGCCTGCCATCCATGCTGGTGTGGTGTGAAGCCTGCCTCACTCATTTGCGATGATCATGATTTGGGTTTGGGGAGCTGATTGCTGAGTTTGCTTACCTCATCAATCAATTCCAACTGCTTCTGGTAAATTGTAATCAGTTCGCGTCTTAATCGATCGGTTTCAGCGAATTCCTGGTTTCGTTCCTGTTCTTCCTCTTCCAGACCGGCAACCAGTCCTTTGCGGAGCTCGACAGGCAGAAGTTCATCCTGGGGAGCGTTGTCAGAACCGATCAGTTCACTGACCCGGACTTCCAGGCGCTCTTTCGCAGCCGCCAGCAGACGGTTCAGATCCTGAATATGATCCTGCTTCAATTTGTACTGTTCATCACTTTGTACTATTTGATCCCGCAGATCACGCAAGGTGTTCATATAGTTGAGTGGAACCAGTTCCCGCATTCTCCAAACACCATTTTTCCAGGTAGCCACCTCTCCGGCAACGGGAGGATTGACCGGTATCAGTAGTGTTCTGTCGTTGGGCTTGAAGCGAAACGCACCGACAAAGCTGGAAGGGTTGGAATTCGCTGGATTTGTCTGAGGCTGGAATGCATAGAAGACCTGAGTTGCTGCAGCTTCGGGCGACATTTCTCCCCCCAGAACCTGACCATTATTCAGTGCCACCTGAATCTCTCCGGTCTGCGGACTATTAATTTTCACTTCTGCATCCCAGTATCGATCCCAGCCCAGCATGGTCCGGGTTAATTCTCTGAGAAGCTGTTGGCGTTCTTTTTCCCGGGCTTCAATTTCTGTTGTATTTTTCTCAATCTGAGTTTTATTCTTCTCTACAACTTTGAGCCAGCTTCCCCTGACATCCAGCATTTTAGATGTCAGCAGAACTGCCCCTACTGTTGTAATGGCGACCAACCAGACCAGGACTACTCCGGATTTATGCATCAGTATAGAACCTTGATGGAATCAGACGAGATTCACTCTCGTAATCTTGTTTTGAATCTAAAGATAATAATGTTCGGTATATTCAACGCTTACCGTAATTTCAACTTCTCGGAACAGACTACGGGAATCAGCTGAAACGATCCCCTGTTTCTAACATCGACGTTCTGGAACTCATGATCGAAAATAATTCATCTGGTATCAATTATACGTATAGATCCAGAAGAGATCTCTCCAGAGAGACTGGAATGCAGCTGAAAGCCAATCTGAGCTATGTATTTAATGATAAGTCCCCTGATAAATCAGGGTCAAGCAGAAACCCAGATTATACTACTTCTCCTGGCTGGATAATCAATAAAACCGGTACAAAAGGGCAATATCTCCGAGCAGCAAACCTGAAACAGCAACAGCTGCTGAACAGGTTCCTGTAAACAATACACAGAGACTGTTTGAATTCGTCCACATTCTATCCTCGGTTTCCGTGCAATTTATGCTCGAATGGCTTATAAAAGACCCAGGATATAAACTGTTCCAGAATCAATGCTTCCCTAATTTTTCTGGAGTTCTGAATGTTGCGTTTTTCCCGACGCAGATTACCCTATCAAAATGCTGACAGTCTCAAATTAATTTAATGATTTTTAAAAGCAGCTCCCACAGCAGATTCTTCTGCCACCAGACTCTTCAACAGAGGTAACCCACTATGTCAACAGTGACAGTCAAACGAACTGAACTCAAACCGGGCGAAGTTTTGTGCAGCTATTGCACGGCCCGCTGCTGTCGTTATTTTGCGCTGCCGATTGAGACCCCCGATAGCTGGGAAGACTACGACCACATGCGCTGGTATGTCATGCATGGAAGCTGTGCCATTTTTGTTGATGACGATGTCTGGTTCCTGATGGTCTATGGCGACTGTAAATATCTGCTGGAAGATTATCGCTGTGGAAATTACGAAGATCGACCTAAAATTTGTCGTTCTTACACAACGGATGAATGCGAATACGATAATGATGGCACCTACGACCGCCTGTTCGAAACTCCGGAACAGATCTGGGAATACGCCCACGCCGTACTGCCTCCCAAAAAGAAAAAGAAAAAAGAAAAAAATTCCGCCACTGAAACGTCCCACCAGAAGCTTCCCATTGTCCATATTTAATAGAATGACTGAGATCATCCACTTTTCCTAATTATTTTCAGGCAGCGAACTGCTCTGCTGCCATCCAATACGGTAGAACGACTGTGAAAAAAGACTTAATTGAACCACGGACTCTCAAAGGATTCCGAGATTACCTCCCCGCGGCGATGATTCCCCGTGAACAACTGATTGAAACAGCCAAGTCAGTCTACCGCAGTTATGGTTTCAGCCCGATCGACACTCCAGCACTGGAATACACCGAAATCCTGACAGGCAAGGGGGGCACTGAATCGGATAAGCAGATGTTCCGCTTCGAACAGGGAGGGCGGGACGTTGCCATGCGATTTGATCTGACCGTACCGTTTGCCCGCTTCGCTGCCCAGAATATTGGTGAACTGGGTACTCCGTTTAAACGCTATCATGTTGGTACAGTCTGGCGTGGTGAACGACCTCAAAAAGGTCGCTACCGCGAGTTTGTCCAGTGTGATTTTGACACAATCGGAACCACATCCAATTCAGCCGATATCGAAACTCTGTTCATCATTCATGATCTGATGGTAAAAATCGGTTTCTCCGATTTTACGATTCACATCAATAACCGTAAGATCCTGAACGGTCTGCTGGAAATTCTGGATCTCCAGTCACGTTCGGCGGATGTACTAAGGGCACTCGACAAGCTCCCCAAGATCGGTGCCGACGCTGTGATTAAAGAAATGCAGGAGCAGGGGGGCCTGACTCAACAACAGGCGGAAAAAGTGATTTCCCTGACCACTGTTGAAGGTTCTACGGCGGAGATCCTGAATTCACTCGACAAACAGCTGACTGGTAATGAATGTGGAGAGCAGGGGGTCGCATACCTGAGGGAAGTCTTTGATGCCGTCGACAAAGCCGGCATCGTCAGCGAACGAATCGTCCTGGACCCCTCAATTGCCCGCGGACTCGATTATTACACCGGAACCATCTACGAAACGTTTCTGAACCAGCTGCCTGGTATCGGCAGTGTCTGCTCGGGAGGGCGTTATGACAACCTCGCAGAACTGTTCACAACACAGCAACTGCCAGGTGTTGGAGCCAGTCTGGGTCTGGATCGGCTGCTGGCCGCCATGCAGGAACTGAATCTACTGGATGAGATTTCGACTCCCGCTCCGATACTGGTCACGCAGATGGACGCAAAATATACCCCCGACTATCTCAGAATCGCCCGCGATCTCCGGATGTACGGTTTTAACGTCGAAGTCTACCCGGACACAAAAGCCATCAAAAAACAGTTCAAATACGCCAATCGACACGGTTTCAAAATCGTGATCGTCGCCGGAGATGAGGAATTTGAAAAACAGGAATGGCAGGTCAAGGATATGCAGACAGGGACTCAGACTGCCGTCCGCAAGGAAGAACTGCTGGAACATATCAGACGGATCCTGACGTAATCGCCGTTATTACTTCTGTCAAATTTCATCCGAACTGCTGTTGATATTACTTCATCAAGTATAGATACTTACAGTATCTTGCCAACCTGCTCACAAAAGAACAGATCGACTGATCATCTTTGATAGGGGAAAGTAATCCAGATGGTAATTCGCAGAAACCATTATGATGCAGCGTTTGAGGCATACCTCCGCGCCCAGAAAATTCCTTATGTGGCAGTGGATGAGAAACGACGTGCGCTCGCGAAAGACGCTTCCATTAAGTCGCTGGACTTTATTGTCTATGGCAGTGAAGGGCCGAACCTGCTGATTGATGTCAAAGGCCGCACAGAAATCACCCCTCATCAGAATCAGAGCCGTCGCTGGGAAAACTGGGCGACCCTGGAAGATATTCAAGGGCTTCAGAGGTGGCAGGACCTGTTTGGGAACGGCTTTGTCTCCAGCTTTGTTTTCGCGTATCAACTCCCTGAAAATTCAATCTCCAACAGTCTGGAAAAACTGTTTGAATTTCGGGGCAGCCTGTATGCCTTCTACCTGGTCAAAATCGATGAATATCGACTTAAGATGAAACCCCGTTCAGAAAGCTGGCAAACCGTCTTCCTGCACCAGCAGGATTTTCACGAAATGCGGAAACCTGTTGACGCCGTCATACAAGCCTGAAACAGACCTGACCCTTTGAAAACCGGTACAGTAACAAGATACCAGCGATTGATTTACAGCAGGATTCCCCCTGATTTTACCAGGAATGACCTTTTCTGGATGCAGTCAGCCAGGACTGTTGTTACAATCCCCTGTATCAGTCGTATTCAATCCTAACCAGAGTTGTATTTCGTATCGTTATGAAAAGAAACCAAAACATGTCCAAACGCTTCTGTGAATTCTGCTCAACAACAGGCGTTTTACTGGCTTCAACGGGAGCTGTTCTAGCCCAGGAAGAAACTCGACAGAGTGGCCTGGTACAGACATCTCAGACATCAATTATCGAATACATCCTGGTGGCAGTCCTGGTCGGGCTGGCATTATTTGCTATCTGCCGCACCAGTCATCGATCCTGATTGCCCTCACGCGCTACTGAAATCAGTTCCTGAGTGCGTCTCACCAACAACAGTATCCTACTTCCTGGTGGTCCCTATACCCCTGGAAACGCGACAATTAACCTGGACACAGGCTAATGCCACCAAAGATTTCGGTCACAGAGCACACTTCCCGCAGGGTTGTTATCACGGGAATTGGCCTGATAACTCCCTATGCGGTCGGACGTGAACCGTCCTGGCACAAACTGCTCACCGGTCATTCTGCCACCAGCCTGCTACAGGACCTGTCGAACCAGTTGGGACGCCCCATTGCAGGGGGGATCATTCCCGACTCCGAACTCTCCTCAGCATCTCTCAACCGTTCTCCCTTCCAGAGTGATCCAGCGATCAATCTGACTCTGAAAGCGACCGATGAAGCAATTGAGGATGCTGGCCTCGATCGAAGTCAACTCTCAAATGAATCCGCCGGGTGCGTGATTGGATCCAGCAAAGGAGGTATCGCCGGCTATGCCGAGCTGGCTGCTGCTTCTCACAATAATTCGACTTCGGATGATTCGATCCCACCGGAATTCTGGTTGCAGTGCCTTCCGAATGCCTGCAGTCAGGTAGTTGCCGCGGAGTATGGTCTACAGGGAGCGGCATTAACTCCTGTTTCAGCCTGTGCAACGGGACTCTCCAGTATCATGCGAGGTGCCGACTTAATTCGAGATGGAATTTGTAATACTGTGATCGCAGGTAGTGCCGATGCTTCGCTGGTACCAGCGGTTCTGGGTTCGTTTCAACGGATGGGAGTGCTGGCCTCGGACTTCCCGTCCCCCGCGCAAGCCTGTAAACCGTACGACAGTCGGAGAGATGGGTTTGTCGTAGGCGAGGGGGCTGGAATCATGATCCTGGAATCACTGGAACATGCGCTGGAAAGAAATGCAAGCCCCTATGCAGAATGGCTGGGAGGTGGTCTCGGTGCCGATTCAACCCATCTGATGCAATTCGACCCCACTGCGGAAAGTCTGGCTCGATTAATTACCGATACGCTTCATCGAACCAGGGTCTCAGTTGCAGAACTGGACTACATCAATCTGCATGGTACTGGTACCCAGATCAACGATCTCTATGAAACCCGCGCTCTGCAGAATGCACTCGGTGAACCTGCTCAATTGATTGCCTGTTCCAGCCTGAAGGGGGGCATGGGACATCTGCTGGGCGCAGCAGGCAGTGTCGAACTCGGGTTCACTTTACTTGCGATGCGAGACAACATCATTCCTCCGACCGTGAACCTGGAACATCCTGATCCACTATGCAATTTGAATTACACCCCCCGTGTCGCAGTTTCGAAATCCATCAACACCGTATTGAAACTCTCATTTGGATTTGGCGGACATCTGGTCGCCGGGTTACTGCGTCACTGGCAGCCCGCCTCACGCTGAAGCAGCGTGAGTACCTGAGCCCCTGTGAGGCCGCATCGTCATCTTACTGCACGAAACGGCCTGATTTCACAAAGTCCTGAAATTCAGCTTCGACATTCAAAAGCTGTTCACGGGGACCGGTCAATTTCAGATAAAAGTCACGAGGACTGCGAGGGATGGCCACTCCGATCATACGCATGCCCGAAGCCACAAGAGAATCAATGGCGGGACCAGAATCAAAGGTACCCCTCAGGTCAAGCCAGACAGCGTCTACACCATCGACACGCATCGTTTTTTCGACGGGGAGTTCCCCGGGTTTCAACTGAAACTGCCCCTTCCACCTCTGCAGATTCGCAGCGATACCACCTCCGACGGAAGAGAGAGTCAACTTAACGTCTTTGCCCGCAGCGGGAATCCTGAAACTGGCTGTAATCATTCCCTGTTGAGCAGGAGAGAGTGCGACTTGTTCCCAGCTGGATGGTACCTGAAACTGGATTCCGTCGATTATGGTTTCCCCGCCAGAACTGGAAACAGCCTTTGGGTTTTTGCGATTTGAATCAGTCAGCGCTGGTGCCACGGGAATCGGTGGGTCTGCCTGCTCATCGGACTGTTCTAATCCACATCCCAAAACCAAACAGACAGACAGTACCGGCAGATGAGTGTGAAGAATCCATTTTCGATAGACGTAATTTTTCACCAGACAGCTCCCTTTTAACAGATCATGTCAGTTGCAACAATTTGCTCTGCGAAAGGGTATCAGTTTATCCGTTTGCACCAGCCTCAGCCAGCGCTTCGGCCTCTGCGTTATATTTTTGAGAGAGCCGGGTGATTTCATCCCGGATTTCAAAATAGGCATCAATGACATCAGAATCCCATTGCAGCCCTTTGCCTTCCCGGAAAATATTCTCCAGGCGTTCCAGTGGCATTCCATTTCGATAGGGACGATCGCTGCCCATCGCATCGTAAGCATCAGCAACCGCGATGATACGCGCCATCAATGGTATGTCAGATCCCCGTAATCCATCGGGGTAACCGCGTCCATCAATCTGTTCGTGGTGATTTCGTATCCCCGGAAGAATATTCTTCAGTTTTTTAATCCCCGTCAGGATTTTATAACCAATCATGGGATGCTTTTGAATCTGGGCAAATTCTTCGTCGGTCAGTTTTCCTTCTTTACGAAGAATTCCATCATCGACTCCGATTTTCCCGATATCGTGCAGTAGCCCCGATAGATAAATATCCTGCAGAAACTCACCAGAATATCCCAGCTGTTTTGCCAGTTGCTGTGCAATTAACGCAACCCGTTCGCTGTGACCGCGCGTGTAAGGATCTTTAGCATCCAGAGTAGAGATAAAGGACTTTACAAAGCTCAACATCAGTTCTTCCTGTTGAGCATAAAGATCAATATTGCGTAAGTGCGTCCCCAGGAATGAAGCGACTGAATTCAACAGGCTCGCCTGTATCGTCCCATATTCTTCACTTTTGAGTAAATTACAGCTCAGTATCCAACCAAAGGAATTGATGCCATCTGAAATGGGAACCAATACCAGATTATGCAGGTCTGGAAACTCAAGCGACAGTAGAGAACTCTCTACCTGATTGATGACCAGAGGCTGATTCCAGTGGAACCCATCAAACTGGGCAACTAATCGTGCCAGCTTGAGTTCATCAAAATCAGTCTGGCTGTCAGACAGAAACCGTGATGTATTATTTTGGCCTTCAAACCAGATAATATTTGTTTCCGCTTCAATTAATGTGCTGATTCGATCAAGGCAGAGTTGCCCGAGCTGTTCTGGAGTTTCTGAGATCTTCAAATGCTGTGCGACCTCATGTAACAGACTGATCTCTTCAAATGTCTCATCCAGACACTCCGATAAGTTGTCGACCTCATCATTTAATTGAGTAAGCTGCAGTTCTTCTTCAAGGTGTAGAACAGCCAGGCTTAATAATGCATGCAGGGATTTCACATCCAGAATCCGCTGATTTTCCAGCCAGAAGTCCAAATCTTCTGAACTCCACTCCTGCTTGACTGCGGATAAAACCATTTCCGTCAGCTTCTTCTTTTCTCTGGAAAACACAAAACCAACTGCGGTATAACGCTGTTTTGCATCCCTTAGCAGAGGGATTAGAAAGTGAGTAATCCCGTTCGGATTTTCAATAATAGTCAGACCTTCCACAGTCTCTATTTCATTGAGAACATCCGCCGGGAAATAGGCGAGTGACTTCGCATTTGAGTTGTCATGCACAATCCTTTGCTTACTGTCAAAACAATGCATTGACAGACCAGTCAGCTCTGAAATCCGCTTCATACGACTAATGGCCAGGTCATTCTTTGCATCCTGATGCAATTCCTGATCCCACTCACCACCGCATTTACTGAAGTTGGATAACTTTTTTAATGAGTCAATTGTCCCTAAAACCATAATCCGATCTCAACTTTCTAAAGGTAAATTCCCTTAAAAAGCTAGTTCGCAAACACCATTCCGCAAATCAGAAATCGCATCTGGACTGTGATTACCGTCTCTTTCTTCAATTCCTGACAATTTCGAATCAAAAGTGAGTCAAATACACTCAATATGGCTTGAAAACTGGTTTAGTGAACAAACCTAGGCACATCATCACCAAAACGTGTTCTTTTGACCCGTAACCTTATAAATCTGAGATGTAGTAAGACAAAGATTTGTCCATAAACCAAGACAGAAATGGAGATTAGCATCCCTCTGGAGTATAAACGGATGAGCAACGAGTGAAAAAGGAGGTAATTCCCGTGTTCACCAGATTTGCTAAGTAATAATTAAAAACCGGACATCTTATGGTAGGGATTTATGGCTCAACAGGATTGAATTGATTATTCAGGCCAAGACTAAAAAAGAAGGGGACCTAATAGAAAAAATGCTGCAAAAAATCAGTTTAAGGTCAAAGAAGTCGCAAAGGTGTACGGAAACTTCACAAACTGAAGTTCTTTTTTCAGGTCTCGGAGTCGCTCTTACGATACCGGGCACTCACCTGATTCAACTGTTGACGTTCTTTAGGCGTAAGCGACTCTAAACCGAATTCGTGAACTTTATGCAGGAGTAAGTCGAGCTGTTTTTCAGCATCCCGGTTCTTTTCACGTTCACGCATTTTTTTCTGTAAACGGCGTTTTTCGCGCCACTTTTGAAAGAAACCAGCCTGTTTTTCTACAAGTTGACTGCTGGAACGCTCCAGACTGGTATAGCCCTGGGAAAAATCATAACCAAAGATTGAATCGTCGTATGAATCTTCCCTTTGAGTTGACGTAAACTCGATTAAATTCAACATCAGTAATAGAGCGCTGAAAAAAACGACCCATACACTGTGAGTACTCAAACCAACAACCATGCCAATGCCACCGATCCAGAAACTGACACTTAGCAGGATCCGATGGACGACGGTTTCATCAAATCGACGGGAGAGAACGATCTGAAGCACCTTACCACCATCCAGGGGAAGTACGGGAATCAGGTTTACCAGCAATAACAGCCAGTTCAGGTTGAAAACCAGCAGTAAAACAGCCTGTCCCAGTTGATTACTCAAATCAACGGTTGGCAGTTTGATCGGGTTGAGTGAATCGGAAAGATGCCCGGACCAGATGACCGCAGGGATGGTGATGGCACAGAGCAGCAGATTGACGGCTGGCCCCCCCAATACAGTCAACAGTCGCGCAGAAAATGTTCTTTCCGGGCTGCAGGGAACCAGTCCCCCCAGAGGCCAGAGAACGATCTGATCCGCCTCACCTCCTGTTAAACGGCAGGAGACAACATGCCCCATCTCATGCAGAAATACACTGATAAACAGGATTCCAAACAGAGTCACTCCCAGTCCCAGCGAATAATGAGACCAGAAAACCAGCAGTAAAACAGGTAGAAAGATACTGACGCGTACCTGGGTCAGAAACCAGGTTCCGATTGAAAATGACCAGTGCAATGGGTTGGAACGACTCATCTTTACACAAACCTGAAGAAGATCACCATTGAAATACCAAACTCAGGTGGCAGGACTGTTCAATTCAGAAATCGACAGTAACGCTTCGTTAGTTGAGGAAGTAGCTGTTACTTAATGTTATACACCCAGTATCCCCTTGGCAATTCCACTCTTTTCTACCTCGCTAAATCTTAGTCAAATCCAGCAGCTAAAACATCCCCAAAAGTTGTTTTGCCCCCATCTCTCGGGCAACCTGTGTCTGTAATTCCCATTCCGGATCGCCTGCCTGATGTACCTGGTTTGTGGAGACTGCCAGAACGCCGACCACCTGATCCCCCTCGAAAACCGGAATCGCGTAAGACTGTTTTGCACCAAATTTCTGCAACCACTTTGAAGACCCCTGTAAACCGGATTCGTTTGCCTGCAGGGTTCCGATCGCTGGCTTCTGGTCAATGGCAGCCTTGACAATTCCCAAGCCTGTATTCTGTAATGAAACTTCCTGTGTTAACGCAGCAAATTCGCGTTTGACCTGTTCATCCATTTGCGCATCCGCGCAAAAACCAAGCTGTTTCAGGTGATTGGCTTCACAACGCCAGAGCCCGATCGCCCGTCCTCCCAGCAGTTCCATTAACCGATCCAGAACATCACAAATGGATCGCTGGTGGTGCAAAACCGACTCAAACTGTTCCACAATTTCTGTTACCTGCTGCTGCATATCTGAATTATATCCTGAACTGATGGAGACTGCCTGAAGAAGAAACGGATCTCAGGAGTATGACCTAACTGGCTCTGGTTGAGATACTGATCGATTCCCTTTGCCCTGATTCACCCGATACTATATACAGATAAACCTTGAACGAGAGGATATCTACGGTATAGAATGGACTTAGCTCGCTGTAATTTAAACAGTATGTTATGTTTTCACTTCTGCGTTACTATCATACAGCCGCCGTATCATAAATCCAATCTGTCTCAATCCAACAACGTGAGACTCCCAAACCACTGACCATTTAATCATATCGGACGACAAAAATATGGATCTGCCAACTTGCCCATCATGCGGAGCATCAGTTTTAGATGAAGACGCAGCAGAATGCCCTTTCTGTGGCGCATCTATGACGGCAAAGTCATCCGCTAAAAAACCGGCTGCCAGTAGTAAACAACCGGCAAAATCAGCTGCTGCTACACCAGCTACGCCTGGAAGCCGAAACAGGCGTGAAACGGTTTCTGATGATGATCCGTTTGAACTGGAACGCAAACAACAGACTTCCAAGGTCATCCCTCTGTTGCGCAAACCAGTAAAAGGCAAGATGAATCGATACGTCTGCCCGATGTGTGATACACCCGGATTTGCCTCTTCCAAAGTAGTTGGCAAAGAAGTGAAATGTTCTAACCCGGATTGCCTGGCGCCAGTCTTCCTGATTCCAGATACAGAGGCAGCGGAACGGAAAACGACAGAAGAGAAAAAGCCTGTCTCAAATCAGAAATCAAAGATTCCATTGATCCTGGCTATCGTTATACCATCTGTTGCCATTGTGGGAGCTTATTTCTACTTCACCACGTCAGGCCCGGATGGTTCAGAACTGGCAAAACCGTTTGACAACCCCATCATCAAAAACCAGTCAAAAAATTCGATGCTCCCCCGGAATGATACTCCGACAGTCAATCCACTGGCGAATAATGCACAACAACCCCAGACAACTACTAAGCAAGAGGAAAAACCGGTTGATCCTGAAGCCGTTCAGAAAGAATCTCTGAATTCCATGGTAGAGTTGTCCCGCTCTCGAGAGAACCGCAGCAAACCCTTCAGTCGTCGTTTAACGGCAGAAGCTTACGCGATTTATGGTGATCTGGCAGGCTCTCGTGAGCAAATAGGCCGAATCGATACCGTCGATCCCGTTCTCCCTTTTTACAAAATATTCCCCCTGATTGAGATTGGCTGGATTCAGTTAAAAGAGAAGGATTCAGCCGGTTTGAAGAAAACGTTAGACGAGACGGTAGCACTATCTAAACAGATCCCCGAATATGGAGGACGTGATACGCTGGATCTCATCTCTCGTCTGGCTGCATTCTGGGTCGCAGCTGGCAACGAAGAAGCGGCAGAAGATCTGATCAGTAAGCACCAGGCTGAAAATAGCCTGGCGCAATTGTCCGCTTATCTGCAGATCGCGCATGAAACAAACTACTACGATTTTGAAACATTGATTGATTTGCATCGGCGTTGGAATGCACCACAGTCCGTAGCAACAACCTTAATCCTGGTTTCTCATGGTTATCCTGAGGCAGCCCTGAACTGGGCGGCCCTGGCACCAGATGCAATCGACCGCACAGAAGCAGTCACACAATGGTCACTGGCAGTACTGGAACAGGCGGTCAATCAAGACAAGAAGCCGGGGATCGAATTGATCCAGCCTGCAGAAATGAAACTGTCTGCGACCGGAAATGCTCTGATGTATGCCCGTTGTGCTCATGAACTGAATGTATTGAAGAAACCTGAACTTGCGAAAGCATTTCTGGCCAAATCAAAGTCATTTCTGGATCAGGTTCCGGTTCCGACGCCGATGAAACTGGGAAGCCTCAAAGAAATTTATACGATGAAATTACCGGCTTCAGAGCCTCTGGAACTGACTTCACAGGCTTACCTTCAGATTGCCTTAGCTGAAGCGGAACTGGGCGAGGAGGCTGAAGCGAACCGTTTCCTGAAAAATGCGGTTCAGGCAATTCAGGCTACGGCCCCCAGCCTTACCGCAGTACAGTCTAAACAGAACGAATCGTCGAATTTCAATTTCAAAGACCAAATCAAAAATACGTTAAACCTTGATTCCAACGATCGCATCAATCGAGCGATCAGAGATTACCGCAAACAGCTCAACTCAATGAAATCGGCAGCTGAAAACAGGACAAATCTCCTGGTGAGTTTATTGTCTCAGGCTGCAAAAGGAGAGTTGTCTGCCAGCGTCTGGAATCTGGCCCAGCAAAGCCAGCAGGCAACAGATGAAAACCTGAAAGATCCGCTGCTGGACTCCAGTCTGCCAGCTACCATTTTAGATGCGAATCAGAAAAATTCCGATTTGACAGCTCAGATCAAAAAGGCTCTGAATGACAATATTCCCCCATTGAAAAAAGAAGATCTGCTGGTTCAACAGACGTTATCGCTGATCAGAAATGGCAAACCAGAACAGGCCGCACATCAAATCAATCAAGACGAAGATTTGAAGAAAGCCTGGAAAGGGCAGCTGTCACTGAAGCTGCTTTCTGTTTTGATCAATCAATCAAAATTTGAACAGGCGATTCAATTTGTCACAGCGATCAAAGATCAGGTTTTGAGAGAAGATATGTTGAACACGATCGGTGCAATCGCAGCCATTCAGAACAAAGTGCCTGAAGTTTCTGCAATTCTGGAGAGTAACGTCTACACTCCCACAGAAAGAATTTCCGGCTATCTGGGTCTGATCACTGGTCTACAGATCGCAAAAGCCAGTTCAGCGAAACCAGTTCCAACTCAACCAGCAGCTGACAAACTGTAATGTAAGACTCATATCGATTGTCCTACAATAACAATATGAGTTCCTGTTTTTTTCTAATTGTTGTTGAACATCATTAAGAATATCCCTGATTTCCCGCCGAATCAGACTCTGGACCTGAAAACCGAAACCAGACAATGTATATACATGAACACATATCCTGATACGCTAAATTCGCCTGATATTCCTGACTCATAACTCAACGATTTCGGACTTTAGCTATTTCTTCATCCATAGTTCCCTATTCATTACTTTTGGTATAAACTACCATTCGCGAACGGATCACCTGGAATAAAAGCAGACAGCTTCTGATGAGCCTTCTGATCCCGTGCAGACAATAATGATCGATCAACAATGATCCCCAGATATACATCATGGAGGAAATGTATGAGCCGTATTGCTCATTGCGCGTTTATCCTGTTACTTTGCTTTACCGTCCCCAAGTCAGTCAACGCTGAGAACAAATCTGCCCCCAATATCTCACTGGCACAGATCAACGCAGACGGCATGATTGCTGACCTGAAGTATCTGGTTCTGGATCTGGCCGATGAAAAAAAGGGCTGGAGTAACCTCGAAGAACTTCTTCCCTCCTTTCTGGAAGGAATCGATAAAACACGCCCCCTGAGAATTGATATCTTACTGGGCGAAAATCAGAAGGAACGTTACCGCCTCATTCTTCCGATCAGCGATCTGGGGGAATTCCGCGATAACCTGGAAATCTTTGAAATCTCTTCCAAAAAGCAGAGAAAAGGCCCTTATATTTTAGGGAATCTATTCGAAGGTTACATGAATTATCTCCAGACGGAGAAGTACGTAGTTATTTCTGAGAAGCTTTCTGAAGTCAATGAAATAGACGATCCGCTTAAAAGAATTCAGGACCTGCTGAAGGAAAAATATGATTTCAGCGCATTGATTACCAATGAAAAAGAGGGAGTCGCTGATCGCAAAAAATCGATGGTCAATACCCGTGAGCAGTTACTTGCAGCTGTGAAGAAAAAACGGGATGAAACAGATAATGCTTTCGAATTACGAAAACTCGCTTTCACACATCAGATGGATGAACTGGAGCGTCTGTTTGTCGAATCAGAAAAAATGGTGATTGGCTGGACAACCGATGCTCCTGAAAATGAAGGACGCCTGGTCTTCTCTTTAAAAGCCCTGGAGGGTACTTCCCTTGATGCGAGCATCAAGCAGTTTGCGACCAAGCCCAGTTTCTTCGCTAATGTTCCTGTCAAAATGGATGGCATTCTGAACGGTAGAATAAACCACCCCCTGGATGAAATGCGTAAAGAAAATTTCACCGCATTTTATAAGCTGCTATTGCCTAGCCTGCAGGATCGTATCGACTCAAATAAAGACCTGACGGACGAACAGAAAGCATCCGGTAAAAAAGTTGCCGCGTTGATTATTGAAATGCTGGATGCGGGCAAAGAAACATCTCTCGTGGATGGATTCATCGATACCAATTCCATCGCAGATAATAAATACACCCTGTTAGGCGGCGTTCGCTCTACTGATGGTGCCAAGCTCAAAGAAATCGTGGAACTGCTCCCCAAAGTAATGAAGGACCAGACCGTTGAAATAGATGTTGTGAACGAAGAATCCCTGAAGATTCATAAGATCAACATCAAAAACATGTACAAAGCCGGCTTCGATGAATTATTCGGAGCAGGGGAGGCTCTTTATGTCGGAAGTTCTCCTGAAGCGCTCTGGGTTGCCGCCGGTCCGGATTCGATTAAACGAATCACCGAAGCTTCCAAACTCGTAAAAGAACCGGCCCCTGAAAAGGTCAGCCCGGAAGTCATCGAATTGAATGTAAAAACACTCCCCTGGCTGAAAATGGTTAATAAGCTTCGTGGAGAGAAAGGGAATCAGGAAATTCGTGAGCTGTTGATCAAATCGCTCACAAGTACTGATGATACTTTTTCTTTCGTCATGAAGCGCGAAGGAGACACCATCGATGGCAAAGCGAAGCTGGATAAAGGGATTTTAAAATTCATCGGGAATATGATCGCCAAGTTCTCGAAAGAAACCCTGTAATCCATTCTCTGTTATAACGAAAAAATGAAACAGCCGCTGTGTTAAAACTCTAACGCAGCGGCTTTAATTTTTCATTGATTTGTATCAGACTTGCGAACCAGCGTCTGAATTCATCTGGATCTGGTTAATCCCAGTCATCCATAATTTCTTCCAATTGTGCCTCTTCGCTCTGGTCGAGCGACAATCCCGTTAATTGATCTTCCACCGATTCGGAAACAGAATAAACGGGTTTGGGTTTCGCTGGTTCAGCCGGCGTATTCTGAGTAGAAGCCTGTCTGGTTGCTGTCGGCACTGGTTGCTGCCGCTTTCCGGAATTGGGAGTATTGGCAATGCGTGTCGCTCCCGGCTGTGCAAAACGTCTTACTTTTTCCAGGAATTCGCTTTTCGAAAAACTGGTTTTAATGATGTAATCGTTCGCCCCCCCCTGAATCGCAGCGATCACAGTTTCCTTGCTGGCATCGGATGTCAACATGATGATCTTGGTCTGTGACAGAGTCGGGTGTGACCGAAATGCCTTCAGAGTCTGTAACCCATCCCAGACAGCCATCTGCACATCGACGATCGCAATATCTGGAGGATATTCCAGAGCTTTATGAAAACCTTCCGACCCATCACTGGCAACGGAAACAAAATATTCGCGGCGTAAAAAAGAGACCATCAGATTGCGAAATAAAGGATCATCGTCAATCACAAGGACTCGAGCATTAGTTTTTTCTGACGAATGAAGCATGAGAGGAATCCATTACTTTTAATTGATATCGACCACTAAGACTTACTGGAGGGAAGGAATGAATCAAAGACCTCATTTAACACAAGCAGCATCTCCTGGGAACGGTTATCCATTTCGAGTTCATATTGCACTTCATACTTAGATTCAATTTGAGAAGCCTCGACATCCTCTTCAGTTAACAGATCTAACTTGCTCATAGATTCTTCTCTCAAAGCTGACAATGACTTAGGTTTTTAAGGACCTGATCACAAACCCATCAAAGTGATCTCCGTTGCTAAAAAGTAGGTCAACTTTCTCTATCTGGCTGATTTTTCTAGAAAAAAGAAGGGGGAAGGCACTCGCTCTTCTCACTCAGTCCACCCAGTCGGTAAAATCAGAACATGGTGGAAACAACGAGCATTGCGAACTTCATGAAGGCTTAACAAAACTACTTACTGTCAAACCGGATCGTTCCATCCCAGTCCAGCGGTGCAATCCGGTTGGTACGTGTGATCTGTAAAGCGAGAAAATCCTGAGCACGATCTGAAGGAGGAATCGCATGCAGGAGGCGAAATGCTTCCTCCCACTGGCCTTGTATAAAATGTTCCACCGCTGTTTCATAACACGTAACTTCCTGATCGGTCAAAGTTTCAGCTTTTGACTCAGGAGGCAATAACTCGCTGACAACCACCGGTTTTTCCATTCCATACGGCAGAATCCGAGCCAGCTTTCTGACTCGACCTTCTTCCCGATCCAGTTTCGTCCGCACAATTTGCGCGGTTGCTTCATCCATTAAAACCGGCACACGCAAATGCTTGGTCAGTCCTTCTAATCGACTGGCAAGATTAACGACTGGTCCAAAAACAGTCACTTTCACCTGGTCACTCGTGCCAATTTTACCAGCTACGGCTCTCCCATGGGCAATCCCGATTCCCATTCGAAAATCCGAAAGGGGGTGATCGGGTTGCAGTTTGATCTGCTCAAATGCATTTCGTATTGCCAGTGCAGCGCGACAGGCATCAAGGGGAGCCAGTTCGGAAGAGAAGGGCCAACCCCAGAATCCCAGCGCAGCGTCTCCCTGAAAATCGCCCGTCACACCACCAAAATCGAGAATGTGGGATGTCATGATCCCTAATGCCTGGCTGACTCGCCCCAGCAGACCGATCAAATCCTCGGAGGAACTCTCGGCATGCTGGCTGAATCCCCGCAGGTCACAAAACAATACCGTCACATCGCATTCGCGTGGCTCTAGAATCTCAGTATTCAGATTATCTCCAATCGCTGCGAGAATCGGAGGCGCAAAAAACTGCCTGAGACCAGCCTGTTGACGCTCCAGTTGATTGAGCCGCCTCACGGATTTGACGATTGAGGCCACCAGTTCGGTAAATTTCACATCCGCCTGAAGATCGATTCCTCCGGCCCCCTGTGGAACCGAAATCTGATAAGGCTGGTTTAATTCACCCGCCACATAGAGCCCCCATCTGCCGTTCACCCCCTCTTCAATGGGAGTACAGAAAGCCCAGTCAAATTCCGCGACTGCGGTATAATCTTCCTGATTCTCTTTCTCCTCCTTGGCAGCCCACACATGCAAAACAGAGCGTTTGCTTTTTTTGACTGCCTCCAGAACCAGTCGACCACTGGGATGGAATCCTCCCTGAGTCTGACGTCGTCTTTCCCAGAAGGGAACCTCTACCCGATCCTCATCGTTCAAACGCACCACAGCGACAGCATCTGCATGCTTCACACCGGAAAGCAACATTGTTACCAGACGATGAAACAGATCGGCATCGTTCCGGGCATCCAGGATCAGTTCCGGTAAATGGGCCAGTACATCGATCCTCTGATCTGCATCACGATACCGGACCTTCATCAACTCGTTCGGTTTGAAAGTCACTTCTTCCAGCGGAGATTCTCGAGGAGAGGATAAACTGGAGACGGAATCCAGTAGTTGAAATGTAGTCGAACCGATGACGAATGTGCTTCCCGGCTCCAGCAGAAAATCATCGAATGCTATCCCTGCCAGAAAAATCTGATTTTCCGCATTAGAAAACCGTGATACCGATAACTGTTGCGGCAGCACTTTGAGCAGCGCATGTTTACGTGAGATCCGATCATCCCAGGTAACTGATATATCTGCTTCAGGGGAACGACCTAATACCAGCTCCCGGCCCGGCTCTAAAGTGTATCGGGTAGAATGCTGAGACTGGGTTCCATATATGACTATCTCCAACAAGCAAAGTCTCCCTGTCTATTCATAAAATGATTATTTTAACTCTGCTGTTGACCGGGCCAACTGGATGTAGTCGATCCCTGCTCAGAACGCTTTTTGTTGTGATGTCGGGACCAGTCCCAGATACGTCGTTCGGAAAGCACACGCATCACAAAATACCAGACTGTAAAAATCAGCAGACAGCTTGTCACCAGAACTATGAATCCATACTGAATTAACCAGTTTCGCATCTCAGCAACCGGTTTCAAAGCCATACTGCGACGTTCCTGGACCACTGCTGTCCAGCCAGTGGTTCCAATGGGAGAAAATGCCGCCAGCCAGACATTATCGTTGCTATCCCCGGATAAGACTGCTTCTACAGGATCCCGATAACGATCAACCATCGCGGTGACATGCCCGGTCTGATCTTTCTTCTGACTTTGCTCTAACGCCTGAATTTGTTCGAAATCTTTTTCAGATAGAACCAGTTGACCTACTTCATCCCGACTCAGGCTCTTCAATGTGTCGGATGTCATCCGGGGGTGAGCCAGCATCTTGCCGTCACGACTATCGATCAAAGCAATCTTTCGGTCACCCAGATTTTCCGAATCTTCGCTGAGACTTTCATCAAACCCGGACAATAGCTGAGCCAGATGCGTCGTACGGGACAACACTCCCAGAACTTTTTCATGTTTGAGATCCCAGACCGGTACCGCAATCGCGACCATCCATTGATGTGTGGCATCGCTCTTGAATACCTGACAGATATAAGGCTCTTTGATCGGCTCGATTCCCTCTGGAATGTCATCTTTGTCGTACTCGGTTCCGTGACCGTGAAAATAGTCTCGATAGGAAAAGTCCTGTCCTATAGTTGGCCCGGAAGGGTCGCGCCAGATCTGAGTCCCCTTCGCATCAGTGAGAAACCAGCTTGTATCCTGTTCTCGATCTAAAGCAGCACGTTTTTCATCGATCAGAGTTTTTTCCTGGGTTAAATAGGCGAATAATTCCGGGTATCTGTTTTTGATCTCCCCATCCTCTTCCACGTCCCCCTGCATCAGGGACCGCAGGAGAGTTCGCTCTGACAGATCAACCAGTTGATCCTTGCGATCCTGCAGATCCCGCTCCATATACTGGGACAGAAAATTTGCTGAGATTGAATCACTTTTCAGAGCCCGTTGTGTCAGGTTTTTCCGAAACTGTGAAACCATCTGATTGACGGCTGCACCTGCCACCGGAATCAACCCGATAATTAATAACAGCGGGGCGATAATCCCCAATGCAATCAGAGGCCGACGTGCCCGTTGCTTTTCTCTCTGGACAAGACTGGTCAGGACTGCCTGAGCATTGGGAAAGCGATTTTGGGGATCTGTTTCAAGACACCGGTCAACAATATCAACCAGTCGCCGATCCACGCCAGAAACTTTGCGGTGTTCTGCCGGTCGGGGAGAATTCTGAATCAGCTCCCGATAAGCCCCTAATTTTTCTTCAAGCGTATTCAGACTGCGAATTTTCTGTTCATTCTCTGCAGTACGGTAAGGCGCGTTCCCGGATAACATGTGGTAGAGCAGCGCCCCCAGGGCATAAACGTCCCAGCGGGAATCAGGAACGGCCTGTAAATCGGCCTGCTCCGGTGCCATATAATATAAAGTTCCCAGAGAAGGGCTTTGTTCATCTGTCAGTCGCGATTGGCCAAAATCACAAAGACGAGGCTCAAAATTCGCATCCAGAAGAATATTGGCCGGCTTCAGATCACAGTGGAGAATACCTCTCCCATGCGCATGCACCAGAGCCAGCAGAACCGTTTTGGCAATTCGAACCGCTTCCGAGACCGGCAAAGGTCCTGATTCCAGAAATGAAGCAAGGGACCCGTTTTCCAGATACTCCATCATGTAATACGGAGGATCGCTGTTCCACCCCACCCCCTGGAGACTGATAATATGCCGGGACGTATATAACTCGGCCAGTTTTTCAACTTCTCGGTTTAACAGCGACCAGTCCAGGCCGCGGCGATAAGTATAAAATTTTATCGCCACATATTTTCCCGTATTTTCTTCCTGAGCCAGCCAGACAGATCCATAAGAGCCTTCTCCCAGAGATCGCATCAGGAGATAGCCGGGAACTTTGGCAGGCAGCAGTTGCCGATCTTTGCTTAGATCAGCTGCCCGGGCTCGTTCTTCAGGTGACTGAACCAGTGTTTTATCAGCCACTCCTGATTCAGATCCCTGATTTCCCGATTCCAGCTCCCCTGAAGATTGGACATCGCCAATACTCTGAGCGTTCTCTTGAGGATCTGACTCATTCATGGGAACAATGTCTTTGATAAATAACACGGGCGGATAAAATCAGGCACAGAATGGCCCTGCGAACGGCTTACAACTCTGCTTCTATTCTATGCAATTGAGGGCCGGCTCTCAATGACAATTCTCAGAACGTAACTTATTGAAAATCAAGGTTTTTCTCCCTTGGAAGACACCAAAATTCAGGGGTCTTATTAGTTGTGAAAACAGGTCTTTCCGGCTACAATTTGAGAGTGTCTGGCAGACTTGAATTCTGTAGCGTTTCGGGCAGTTTTCAACCCCTGTTTTGACCAAAAAACAACTTGCAATTCAGCGAGTGGACTTGAACGTTACAGCATGGAAAGCAGTATCCTTTCTCAACCAGTTGAAGAGTGTCGGGATGGAGCATCCTGTATCTTCGATTAGCACCTGTCGTTTCTGACCACTCCACTTATTAAAACCGATCAAATAATCCAGATCAGACATAAATCAGTAGTTCATTTCCTTAAGGAGAACAAGGATTGGCTAGCGACAACGGCGAAGAACCGAATATTGATAAGAATATCAAATACCTGGACATCCAGGATGAAATGCGCGACAGCTACCTCACATATGCGATGAGTGTGATTATCAGCCGCGCACTTCCGGACGCACGGGATGGACTAAAACCATCACAGCGCCGGATTCTTGTCGCCATGAATGATTTGAACCTGGGAGCAAGTTCATCAAGGGTAAAATGCGCAAAGATTTCGGGTGATACCAGCGGTAACTATCACCCTCACGGGGATGGATCCATTTACCCGACTCTGGTCCGCCTGGGGCAGGACTGGGTCATGCGTAATGTCCTGATCGACAAACAGGGCAACTTCGGTTCTCTGGCTGGCCTGCCTCCCGCAGCCATGCGTTATACCGAAGCCAGACTCTCATCTGTCGCCGCGGAAATGCTGGACGATATTAACCGGAACACGGTCGACTTCGTACCGACCTACGACCAGCGAAATGATGAACCTGTTGTTCTGCCTTCGAAATTTCCCAAC
>JAGQQP010000599.1 GCA_020426085.1 Planctomycetaceae bacterium
ATTCAAAACTTCCTGATGCTCTTATGTGGTATTCCAATGACAGGTTGTTCCAGCGAATCAAAAAATGAGCAGGCTGCTTTGAGTATTGTCGGCACCTGGCAATGCCCAGGTCCTGGCAAGCCTCCGCTGAACGGCGAGTGGGGTCCAATGTGGGAAACATGTGTAATACATGAGCCAGGGAAAATCGAGTGGATCTTGTCAGATGAAGCATTGAGCCTGTGTGCGCTCAAGATAATCCAGTCAGGTATTTTCTCGCAGTAGTGAATTTAATTCATCACCAACTGCGAAGAATTGCTTCCAGTCTGGAACTGTTCTGATCTGGTCCACAGTCCATGTCTCAGTGCTCAATCTAAACCAGATTCTGCGAATCTCTTCACTCAGGGAAACAGCTTCGCTGTTGATATTCCCCGCAGTGAATAATTTTTGCAAACTGTCTTGGTGAAAGTACGACGTCACATCAATGTCGAACTCTTCAAAGAGCTTGTATTCCAGCTCACAGTTTTCCAACATAATAACCTGTGAATTACATTTCGCTGCGGTCTCCAGGTACAATTCATAAAGTTGCTCCAACGTAATTTCGCTCATCAAACTCACCTTCACATAGATGTTTCACAATGTCAAATACGATTCCTGGATTTGTAGAATTCTCACAGCAGCCTGATATATCTCATCAGGAACTGGTGTCCCGACTGGAAAACAGTTCCGGCCTGGGTGTATCTCTGATGGATCCGAGCGAACTCTATAATTTTCCTGACACCCATCAGCCAAGTGATTCTGCGCTGGTATTTCTGATTTCAGACTATCCGCGCAGCAAAAACGCGACTTACCTGATTGACGGTCTGGACTTTGCACCGGAAGCAGACATTGACTTGCCACTTCGCAGCCGGGATCGTCTTGAGCTGATCCTGTTACTGATTGAGTCGCTGTTCGAGAACTACAATATTTCCCGGCTCTGTGTTGCCTTTAGTGACATGGATCAGATTGAAGCGGTCATCAAAACCAGTCAAGCCAATCTGCGTAAGACAATTTTAGAGGACTGCGAATCGAATATCATGCCCCCCTGCTCTCTCTATGACATCACCGTAGATTGACTCACGTACAAACTGACAATCAGGAACACGAACAGGCTCCCTCCCCCGGTCAGCTGTCTTGATCTCGACCCACAATTTTGCGAAAGACAAAATCTATATCGTCGCGTTGCGACAGCATACCCAGTTCGACCAGCATGGATAGTGTGCGATAGACGGTTGAACGCGAACAGCGCCGTTGCTCTACCTGCTTTGTCTGCGGCGACTGGACATCTTCGACCAGATCCTCGGCGGTAAACTCGTCCGACTGACGGGCGATCGCTCGGGCCACCATCAGGCGTTCCCGGGTCAGCCTGAGCCTTTGAGACATTTCGTGAGACTCAAAGCGTGCCTGCAGTTCGTCTTCAAAGTCCATGTCTGGCTCCCGTCATGAAACCGCAGCAGGGGCGGTTGCCTCCGTCTGCTGTTTTAGTCTCCTCTGAGTACCCCCCCTTCACGCCTCTTCCGCGACAGGAAAATCGGTATAACCTTTGGCGCCGATGGGGCTGTACCAGTCCTGCATGTCGGCTTCGGGCGCAAGTTCCAGGCCTTCCGCGAACCGATGGACCAGATCCGGGTTGCTGATAAACGGGCGGCCAAAAGCGATCATGTCGGCATCACCGGCAGCAATGGCTGCTTCGGCAGACTCCTGTGTATAACCGCAGTTGCCGATCAGCGGGTTGTGGAACACCTTGCGAAACTCGGCTAGAGTCATCGGTTCACCCAGTTCATGAAAACCGAATCCCAGACCATCCATGACGTGCAGATACGCCAGACCAAACTGATCCAGTTGCGAGGCGACGTAAGTAAACTGTTCGCGATAGTCGGGGGACCCCATATCGTTAAATACGCCATTGGGGGAAAGCCGCACACCCACACGACTGGCGGGCCAGACTTCGGTCACCGCAGTAACGACTTCACCCAACATGCGATACCGGTTCTCCACACTGCCGCCATACGCATCTTCGCGGTGATTGGTTTTCGACTGCAAAAATGTGTCGAGCAGGTAGCCGTTGGCAGAGTGAACTTCAATGCCATCAAAGCCAGCCCGTTTTGCCCGTTTGGCTGCGTTTCGATAATCGGCGACGACAGCCGACAGCTCACTGGTTTCCAGCGCACGGGGAACTTCATGTGGTTCTTTGCCTTTTGGTGTATGAATATACTCGGCGTTGATCGGAATCGCTGAAGGTGCGACATGCTTTTCCCCGTTGTGAAAACTGGGGTGCGAGGCCCGGCCGCAATGCCAGAGCTGCAGGAAGATCTTGCCCCCCTGTTCATGGACGGCGTCAGTAACGGTTATCCAGGCCGCTTCCATTTCATCCGTATAGATGCCGGGGCTCTCATTCCAGCCATTTGCCTGCGAAGAGATTGTTGTCGCTTCCGTAATCAACAGACCGGCGGCAGCGCGCTGGGCATAGTATTCCGCCATCAGGGAATTGGGAATCCGCTCTGTTCCCGCACGGGACCGCGTCATGGGTGCCATGGCAATCCGGTTGGGCAGTGTCAGATCACCGATAGAGACTGAAGAGAACAGATGAGGTGCAGACAGATCCATGAAAGGTTCCTTCGTGACAGGCCAACGAAATGAGAGCGCCAGGAGAATGTTTTTTAACACCAGTCAGTGTATGCAGCAGGCATCAGGAAGGAAAGGAGCTGCAATCGACTTCGCCAGTAGAGTGTATTTTCGAAGTCGTACGCACAGCCGCGAATCACTCGCATGCATAGCGAAACTGGCAGTTCACAAACCAGTTCGCAGGCTGAGAACACAATGTTCAGGCATTTTTTCACCCTGAAAACGACTCTTAAGCCACTGGCATGTGAATTGCTTTTATAACTAATAAGGCACTCCTTGTATAAATTGAGAAGATTAGAGCTCCATGAGAATTCACCGACTGCGCAATGTATTGAAACATACTGGTTCCGAATTCGTCGCAGACGAATGCATGGGTAGTGGCGCTGCGATTGCGTATTACACGATATTTTCACTCCCCCCTTTGCTGGCAATTGTGTTCGCAGTATCGACACAGTTCTGGAGTGCCGAGAAAGTGTCCAGCGTGATCAATTCCCAG
>JAGQQP010000600.1 GCA_020426085.1 Planctomycetaceae bacterium
GGGCATGTCCAGTTCGCTGTATCCCAGCCCCGACAAGTACAAACCAAACGACAGACAGGGGCCGTTACCTGCCTGGGGAATCTGGGTGATACCGGCTTTATCATCGTTCTGAAAACTGAGCAGAATCCGATAGCTGCCATCCTCTTTACGGAAAATTTCATCATAGTCAAAAGGGGCTTTCGTTTGCGGCGCATTCGGAGTTTTCCAGTCCGAAACGACCAGTGTTTCAATCGTAATCCCCGTCGAGACTGAATAGTCCCCGGTGCCAACTTCCCGACCACCGCCGTTACCCAGCAGCAGACTGGCGTCCGGCCGGTTATTGAACTGCATGGCGCCTGTCCCAACCAGACCAGGGACCTGCTTCACATTCTTTCCGGCACGAATCAATCGATTTCCAATCTGATCTGTCACTGGTTCGGTTGACGATTGATCGAAGTTCCAGAAGAAGCGGGGCAGGCGACCGCGGGCTTTGACTTCCACCTGACCATCCAGGACATGCACGAAAGTCTCGGAAGCTTCGTTGACGCTGACTTCGTATTCAGTTCCCCGGTCGATCAATTCGATGCCCGGCGTTTCCAGGCGAAACGGCTCCCTGCGATCGGAACGCTGTGTCGAAACACTCCCGGAAAACAGTGTCCCCCGATCTTTCCGTTCAAACCCGAACAGGGATGGACTGGCGACATGGATATCCGCCCCTCCGGAAAAGGCAAACTCGACCTGACCCGAAGTTACTTTCACCGTGCCCGGCTGAAAATGATCTGTGAGGGCAGGAGTGTCTCCCAGCAGTTCCCATCGCGCCTGTGCCATCTGATTGACCATCGCCACATCTTCGGGAGGCGCTGCACTTTCATCGAAATAGTATTGGGACCGTTTCTGATGCACCATCTCAGGTTCCCACAGTCCGTTGAAGTCACCCATCAGCAGGAAAATACCGACTGCACCCAGACAGATCGCCGAACAGACAATCGGGATCAGCATCACCAGATAGCCTCGTTCGGTTTCCGCAGAAATCGATTCGGCAGGCTGTACGCTGGCGGCAGCCTCTGCCAGTTCCGGTGCCTGCAATAATCGTGACTGCGTCGTACCCGCCAGGCCAATGTGTACAAACACGTAATTCAGATATTCACGTCGATACTGCGGATGTGCGGTCAGCAGGCCCTCCAAGGTTTCCATCTCCACTTCGGAAATGGTACCCGAACACTGGGCGTCGGCCAGCTCCAGAATCTGTTCTCGAATGTCAGGTGCAGAGTCGGTCACGATGAAGCCTCACTGGAAAGTCGTCGGCTGACGCAATCATAGAGCGCCCGCCGCAGTTTTTTAATCGTTTTATAAATCGCATGCACCGAGCAATTCCTCTGGGCGGCAACTGTCGCAGCCGTCTGCTGATCGCCGTAATAAGAATCCAGCAGCTCCCGCTCCTGTTCCGACAGACTCTGCAAACACTGGGTGAGCGCTAATTGACGCTGGCTCTGTTCTTCAACCAGGCTTGAGACATCCTTTGCCAGATCGGTGACGAGAGCATCACTGAAAATCAGCCGCTGGTTCTGATACTTCCGTCGATATTTTCGGATCTGGTTAAAGGCAATACCATACGCCCAGTTGAGGAAACTGCGTTCGGGATCGTATTGCGGAAATTCCTTCCAGAGGATCACACAGGTCTCCTGATAAATATCTTCCGCAGCCGCCACATCGAGAACCAGCGCCAGGATATAACCAAAGATCTTTCGGTCTGACCTGGAAAACTGGCGAAAAAACTGTTCGCTCGATTCAGAATGATTAATGGATTCGTTCATGTTTTAGTTAAGTCTATCAATGGCAAGGCATTGGGGGAATCTTGCGGCAATGAAAATTCAGCCCGATGAAGTCACAGCCGCACTCTCCCCTTATAATATGTGGCGCTCTTACAGGCGAATTGGTACCGGAAAACCGGCGAATCTCCTGATTTTCATCTAAAAGTGAAAAGTTCCGGTACGAATCAGAAACCTGGCGCGCCATATACTCTATGAGGGCACAACCAGTTAGACTGCCGACCCTTTTTTTCAGTCAGTCCCACCAGAGATGATTCCGTCCGTTATAATCGAAGCTTCTATCCGATTTTTTTAAGCAGTGTCGGCTGAGATGCAGCGCACCATCTGAAAATAGATTGAAACGCGAATATGTGGTTAATCACCAGGCGAAAACAGGAACTCACGCTGACGTTCACACTCTGTCTGCTGGCATCCGCTACAACCATACAGGCGGCAGAGCCGGATTTTCAAAAGCAGGTGGCCCCCATCCTGCAGCAGCACTGCATCCGCTGTCATAACGACAGCACAAAGGATGGCGGTCTTTCTCTGGAAACGAAGCAGGCCGCTCTGAAGGGAGGGCAAAATGGTAAGATCCTTACCCCCGGCGTTGCCGCGGAAAGCATGCTGCTCGATTATGTAACGGGCCCTGAACCAGAGATGCCTAAAAAGGGAGAACCGCTCAGCAAAGCGGAAGTTGAAACGCTTCGTAACTGGATCAAAGCGGGTGCCGTCTGGCCTCCCGCGGTTCGTATTCAGGAAGCCCAGCTCAACGATTATAACTGGTGGTCCTTTCAGCCCTTAACGCAACCAGATTTACCCGATCTCACCGACAAAGAACAACAGCAGGTCCGCACCCCCGTTGATGCCTATCTGCTGGCCAGACTCCGCAAGGCAGGACTGAAATATTCGCCCCCCGCAGATCGTCGTACGCTGATCCGCCGTATCTATTTCGATCTGATCGGACTGCCTCCGACTTCAGACGAAATTGAACAGTTCGTCAAAGATCCTGATCCGCAGGCTTATGAAAAACTGGTCGACCGACTGCTCGCTTCTCCCCGTTACGGAGAACGCTGGGCACGACACTGGCTCGATGTGGTCCACTACGCCGATACGCACGGCTATGATAAGGACAAACTCCGCGAAAACGCCTGGCCTTACCGGGATTACGTGATCCGCGCTCTGAACGAAGACCGGCCATATGGACAATTTATTCAGCAGCAACTTGCTGGTGATGTACTCCTACCCGACAGTCCCATATCACCAGACAGTACTCCCGCCACCGGATTCATCGTCGCAGGCCCCTTTGACTGGGTCGGCCAGATTGAAATCAGTGAAAAACT